>NZ_JBDIVO010000413.1:0-3650 GCF_039794385.1 Methylocaldum sp.
TCTATCATCCCGCCGCCACCTTCTTCGTCCGGGTGAAGGGCGACTCGATGGAGGGCGCCGGCATCCGGGACGGGGATCTCCTGGTGGTGGACCGCGCCCTTGAACCCGGTCACGGGCGGATCGTCATCGCCGTCGTCAATGGCGAACTCACGGTCAAGCGCCTGGCGCTCCGCGAGGGTGAAGCCTGGCTCGAGCCCGAAAACCCGGCCTATGCCCCGCTCAAACTGACCGAGGGGCTCGATTGCATCGTCTGGGGCGTGGTGAAACACGTCATTCATGCGGTCTGACCGGGTCTTTGCCCTGATCGACGGGAATGCCTTCTACGTCTCCTGCGAGCGGGTCTTCAACCCCAAGCTCGAGGGGAAACCGGTCGTGGTCCTCTCCAACAACGACGGCTGCGTCGTCTCCCGCTCTGAGGAGGCCAAAGCCCTGGGGGTGCCGATGGCGGCGCCTTACTTCCGGATTCGGCCAGCGTTCGAGCGGGCCGGCGGCATCGCCTATTCCTCCAATTACGGCCTCTATGCGGAGCTCAGCCAGCGCATGATGGCGGTGATCGGGCAGTTTTCCGATCGGCAGGAAATGTATTCGATCGATGAATCGTTCCTCGAGTGGACCGGGTTCCATCGGTTCGATTTGACGGGACTCGCCATGGATCTTCGACGGCGGGTCAAGCAGTGGGTCGGAATTCCGGTCGGGGTCGGGATCGGCGCCACCAAGACCCTCGCCAAGGCCGCCAACCGGCTGGCCAAGAAACACCCCGATTTTAAGGCTCAGGGCGTCTGTAATCTCCTCGCCCTGCCCAAAACGATCCAGGACGTCTATCTCAAACGGCTCGAGGTGGGCGATGTGTGGGGCGTCGGCCCCCGCTGGGCTCAAAAGCTCCGGGCCCTCGGGATTCGTTCGGCACTCGACCTGAAACAGGTCGATTCCGGTTGGATCCGCCGGCAGTTCTCGGTGGTGCTGGAGCGAACGGCGCTGGAACTTCGAGGGATCGCCTCGATTGATCTCGAGGACGCGCCGCCGCCCAAGCAGCAAATCGTCTCCTCGCGGAGCTTCGGTCAGCTGGTCAGCCGCCTCGACGACCTCGAGCAGGCGGTCAGTGCCTATGCGGCGCGCGCCGCCGAAAAGCTCAGGGCTCAGGATTCCGTCGCGGGCACGCTCGCCGTCTTTCTCAAGACCAACCCGTTCGATCCGAAGGCGCCGCAATACCATCCGATCACCACGGTCCGATTCGCAAGACCGAGTGCGGACACCCTGGGGCTGATCCGTGCCGCACTCTTGGGGCTGCGGCGGATCTACCGGCCCCACTACCGCTATCAGAAAGCCGGCATCATGCTGTTCGATTTGTCCCCAGCCACGGTCGAACAGGGGGATTTATTCCCGGAGGCGCCGGACCCCACGAGGGAACACGCCGCTCGAGCCGACCGCGGGAAGCTCATGGCCACGCTCGACCAGCTCAACCAGAGGATGGGCCGGGGCACCCTCTGGATCGCCTCGGAAGGCATTCAACAGACCTGGCGCATGCGTCGGGGGAATCTTTCACCTGCTTACACCAGCCGCTGGGATCAGCTGCCGGTAGTGCGAGCCTAAAAGAGGGCTTTTGTCTGAGGTTCTGGCTCAACGAGCGAGGGATCGTCGTTCCTCGGGCTGTTCACCCGGCGACTCACCGGATACAGGCGCATGGGCTCCGCCGCATAGGGCTGCAGCAGGGCCTTGGCGGTCTCAAGGGGTGTTTTAGGGTCGAGCCACACGTCATAGGTGGACGGCGGCAAGATGACCGGCATGCGGTCGTGGATCGTCGCCATGAGGGGATTCGCCACCGTCACGATAATCGTGCAGGATTCGATGCGTTGTCCCTCACCGTCCCAGCGGTCCCAGAGCCCCGCCAGGGCGAACGGCTCGCCGGATTGAAGCCCGATCGCAAAAGGCTGTTTGCCGGTCCCTTCGGCTCGCCATTCGAAAAAAAGATCCGTAGGGATAAGGCAACGGCGTTTCCGAAAGGGCTGCCGGTAAGCGGGTTTCTCGGCCACCGTCTCCGCCCGGGCATTGAGGGTCGAGTAAGGCAGCTTCGATTCCTTGGCCCAGAACGGCAGAAGGCCCCAGGTGAGCGCCACCAGTTCCCGCTCACCTTCGTCATCGAGCCGCACCGCCAAGACCGGCTGAGTGGGCGCCACGTTATACCGAGGCCGGGCGTCGAAAACCCGGATCTCGGTTTCCAAAATCTCGAACCGCCGCGCCAGTCTTCGGGGATCGGTGTATTGGGCAAAACGACCGCACATGAGGAGATTGTAACCGCGCCTGAGCAGAAGATCCTATTCAGGGAATATACGTAGAATTACTATCCACAGTTTGCGTGGATAACCCTGTGGATAAATATGGGGATGAACTAAGCTGCTGCCCATCGTAACGGGCTTTTGGTTCGGCTGATTACGTTCTGCTCAACCACGGCCCTCCGGGTTGTTTTTATACTATGTACTTGATTTTTCGGGGATCATGTATTACAGAACGATGAATCAATGAGTTACCGACACGGTGTCAGCCAAAGCTGACATGCCGTCACACGGTCAAGACTTGACAGTGGATAAGTGTTCGTCGGTGTTTCAAACAGGCGTCATCGGATCGAGATTTCGGCGCGGTATTGGGCGCCGGCATCGAAAACGCTCTGACACAGGGTGGCGCTTGAATCATTGGCAAGATGCCGCTAACCTATTGGCATATTGCTTAGAGGACGACAGACGATGACTTCCCGCTCCAACACCGCATCCGAGTCCAGCGGATCCCGCTACGGTGATTTTCTAGCACGTTTAGGCACCCTGCTCGATTTCCCCGGACGCTTGACCTCGGAGGAGGATTTGATTCGCGAAGTCCCGCTCCGGATGCCGCCGACAGTTCTCGACAAGCTCGCCGAGGAAGGCTTGACGGCGAAGGAACTGGCCATGGTGTTGCCGCCCCGCACCTTATCCCACCGGCGTGCCCAGCAGCAACCCTTGTCGCCCGATGAATCCGACCGGGCCCTCCGAATGGCTCGGCTCGTCGCGTTGGCGGAAACCGTCTTCGGCAATCGCGACAAAGCCCTTCGCTGGCTCCGCAAACCCCTCAAGCGGCTTGACCACCGCACTCCGATGGAGATCCTGTCCACCGAGTTGGGTGGGCGGATCATCGAAGAATACCTGATTCAAATCGATGAGGGCTTTGCCGCCTGATGCGCATTTGGCGCATCAGCAACTATGCGGATCTCCGTGGCAGCGGCGGGATTCGGGCCGGCGGGCGCTGGCACAGCCGCGGTAGCCCCATTGTTTATTGTGCGGAGAATCCGGGAACCGCACTCCTCGAAGTGCTGGTTCATCTGGAGATCGATGACCCCGACGATTTGCCGGAGAGCTATCAATTGCTGTCGATCGATCTGCCGGACACCGTGGTTCGAAAAGAGCTCGACGTCGAATCGTTACCCGATGACTGGCGGACACGCCCGGAATTGACGCGATCGCTCGGGGATGCCTGGTTAAAAGGCATGGACAGTGTGGCCCTGCTCGTGCCGAGTGCCATCGTCCCGTATACCGTCAATGTCCTGCTTAACCCGCTCCATCCGGACAGCACTCAACTCCGCATTTCGGCCGTGGATCGTTATCCTTTCGATGGACGTCTTTTTA
>NZ_JBDIVO010000414.1:0-3620 GCF_039794385.1 Methylocaldum sp.
GGTTCGTCCGCACTTTCTTCTTCATCGCCCCAGCGAAACGGCTTCTTCAAGGCCACCTGGGGTGCGAGCAGCTCGCGCAACTCCAGGCGCAGCGTGGTGGTCAGCCCCTCCCGCTTCAGCCGATCTTTCCAGCGATAGAGATCGGGGTCGTGCCACGATGATTTCACCCGGCCGCTGAGCAGCAGGCGCCACAACGTGCGCATCAAGAGGCCAGGAATAGCCTTGGGCGCCTGCGAGCGGATTTCATCCAGTTCGGCGGTCTTGCCGTCACGCTCCAGCGAGGCCAGACGATCCAGCTCGTGCTCGATCAGCCATAGCCATCGATCGTGCATCCGGCCGCCACGTTGCGCAATCCAGAGGATCAGCCTCGGGTCATCCAGATGGCGCGTGAGCCAGCGGGCCAGATGAAACATCGCGTCGTCCCACTGGCTACCGACGACACCACCGGAAGCCAGCAGCATCGGCGGCGCACGGTCATAGGGCGCAGGCCGGCGAATCAGGCTGAAGCGCAGTTTGGCGTCTGTCTCGTCGCGCGGCGGCACGTCGAAGCGGGGCAGATCGCGGTGACGAAAGCGCTCGTCCGAGAAGGCCTCCAGCAACCAGTCCAGCGATGGGACAGGGTTGAAGTCGGCAAAACGCTTGGCCGGCAGCCCAGACTTATCCGCCAAGACCCACAACATCCGGCCCACAAAATCGTCCTGTTGTGTGCTCGCCGAAGGCCGTGCTAGGGCATGACTGACGACGATGCGCTCTTTGCCTAGTGCGCCATCGCGGTATATGTCCGCCCAAGCGTGCAGGGTTTGGTGCAGCGCTGAATGGCCATTGCTGGCGGTGTGTACGTGGTAAAGGATGGGTGTAACGCCCTTGGCTTTCCACTCGATGGTCTTGCCACGCTCCTGCCCTGGCTCGCAATCGGCCAGCGCCCAGGCCTGCGGCGTGACTTCGCCCAGCATCCGGTCGGCGGCCAGAGCATCCATCATGTAGCGCAGCACCGGGTCGTTGATGCTATAGCCCACGAAGCAGACCACGTAGTTGCGGAACAGCTCGCTCACGAAGCGAGCAGCCCAGCGTTCGGTCAGATAGGCCAGGCCGAAATCGCCACTGGTGACCACCAGACGGTTCAGGGCCGTGTCGTCCGCCTTCTCGGGCAGCAGGCCGTGCAGGTAGACCAACCCATTCCAGCGGCTGTTCTTCGGGATAGGCAACATCGGCGCTGCATAGGCCTGGAAGGCTTGGCCCGTGCGTTTGGCCGCCGCATGAAAGACGCGGTCGAAGTTGGTAGTGACCAGCCGCAACGCGCCCTCACGGCTGCGGCCGAGCCTCAACAGCGCTGCCTGAGTATCAGTGGCGCCCTTGCGGCGCAGCTTCGGTTTCAGTGCCTGTGCCAGCGCACGGCGAACAGCCAGACGTTGCCCCGGCAGGCGCCTCTCAAGCAGGTCGAGCGTGGCATCGAACTGCCCACGGTCTGAGGACTCGCGCTCGATGTCCGTAGGCGCGGTACCGTTCAGCCGGTAGATCTCCTCCACCAGCCCCTTGAAGCCCGGCAGGCCGGCAGGGTACGAGATACCTGCACCGCAGAAAAACACCACACGTCCTTCCTCGTGCGCCTGCAAGAGCGCATCCGGAATATCAGGACCGTGGGTGATGAATTGCATTCCTTCAGCTTCCTACCCAGCGCGCACGTGCATGCGAGCAACTGAGATCTCAGAGGGTCTAACAAATAATTGAGCGGTTTCTGTTTATCATCCGCGATGCTTTTACCAAACATCCTCCCGCCAGACAACGCGCCCTCGATTTTCATGGTGTATCCTTCTGTCTATTGTCCCGTACCGTAAGATAGGCTGATCTGGATATCCCCGCCAGCTGGTCCCTCCCACCGAGTTGTCCCATCGCTACGAAGCCCTGCTCCTGCAACAGGGCATCGCAAGTCAGCCCAGCCCGCCCTCGAAGATTAGGGTCAGTTCTCATATTCCAGCATGCTGGAATATGAGAACTGACCCTAATCTACAATCCAAAGGGTACCGACACCAACCTTCGCATCTATAATTGCATCATTCGATGCTCCGTTTGTGGTGATGCGATGCGAACAACCGTAACCCTCGATGATGCACTCCTCAGCCAAGCCGAACGTCTGAGTGGCCTGAAAGATCGTGGTGCGCTTTTGAAGGAAGCGCTTCGGGCACTCATCGAACGGGAAAGTGCCCGCCGGCTCATTCGGCTGGGCGGCACGGAGCCGCAGCTCAAAGACATTCCCCGACGCCGAGAGCCCGCTGAGTGATTCTGGTCGATACCTCAATCTGGATCGACCATCTGCGATCCGGCAACGCCCATCTCGCCGGGCTTCTCGAACGCGATATAGCGGCGATCCACGACTTCGTCATTGGGGAAATCGCCTGCGGCAATCTCAAAAACCGCCAGGAAATCCTCTCGTTGCTGTCCGCTCTGCCGAAATGCGAACCAGCGACCCATGAGGAAGTGCTGTTCTTCATCGATCGGCATCGCTTGATGGGGCGAGGCATCGGTTACGTCGATGCCTGCCTGCTCGCGGCGGCAACGCTGTCCGGCGCCCGACTTTGGACCGGAGACAAGCGGCTGGCCGCCATCGCCGAGAATATAGGGTGCGCCTATCAACCGAAAGCTGAACAGGCTGGCGGAAAACAATAAGCCACGGGAGACAGTGGGCAATGCCGTTAAGTTAAGGCGAATGACGTCACCCCGACAGGGAATGCCGGGGTCCAGAAGCCATGGATGGCAGAGGCTTGTCACTTCCCTGTGCTCTGGATTCCGGCAATCCCTGCCGGAATGACGAGTTAACTTAACGGCATTGAGGCAATGGGTCGGCGCGTCTGCCCTGCATACATGGGCATCGACCTTCAATTCATCCCCGCCTCACTCCTCCGGGAGCATTTTCCGGAGCGTCGCGACGCTCCGGAGTGCCGAGAGCTTTCGACGGACCTCATTCCGATCTTTGTTATAATCCCGCGGTCCAATCCCCTAACACCGCCGTCCACCACCTTCCCCACCCTTAAATGCCCGAGCACATCCTGTTTCTCACCGGCAAGCTGGCGGAAAAGCAGTTGCGCCGCACTCTCGAGGAGATGGAGCCGGAGTTCGGGTATACCGTGCATCAGCTGGGGCTGACGGTGGCGGCGCTGATGACGGCGGACATGATTCGGCGGCGGCTCAAGGACACCTTCGGGGCCGACCGGGTGCTGGTGCCGGGGCGCTGCCGGGGCGATCTGGAAGCCTTGTCGAAGGACATGGGCATTTCCATCGAGCGCGGGCCGGAAGAATTGCACGATCTGCCGGAGTTTTTCGGCAAGAAGAAGAAAAAGCCGGACATCGGCCGTTACGAACTCCGCATCTTCGCGGAAATCGTCGACGCGCCCCGGATGGACATCGACGGCATTCTGCGCCAGGCGCGGGACTACCGGAAGGACGGGGCCGACGTGATCGATGTCGGCTGTTTGCCGGAGACGCCGTTTCCGCATCTGGAGGAAGCGGTCCGCGCGCTCAAGGCCGAGGGATTTCAGGTCAGCGTCGATTCGCTGGAAAACGACGATCTGCTGCGGGGCGGCACGGCGGGCGCCGATTTTTTGCTCAGCCTGCATGAAGAAACG
>NZ_JBDIVO010000415.1:0-3616 GCF_039794385.1 Methylocaldum sp.
TTACGCCGAAAACGAGGAGCTTCGATAGAGGCTTCCTCCAATCTTTGGATCTTACTTTGGACGCGGTAGGCGATCGCGGCAAGCCGCACGATCCGGGACGCTCGGCCGGGGTAACTCGAATGAGGGAAAGATAGGCGGGCTCGGGGCAGATATTCGCTCGACGGGTAGGGATCGAATCGGGCATTCTTAGGTTTTGATGCTAGAGCGTTTTCATCTCGCTCGTACGGCAAACCAGGCTTGGCGGAAGTCGTTGGCGCCTTCGGCTCGGGTGAATTGATTCAAGCATTCGTAAGTCGGCAATCCTTTGCCAATCGCAAACGGTCGCTTTAGTCGCGACCCTTCCGACGAAGACGCTCGGCCGGGACGTGGTGTCGGGAAGGGGGGCTTCGGCGCTCCCGAAGACGCCGTTTGCGATTGGGAGGGATTCCCGACCTACTCGCGAGTGCCCGTACAGTCGGTATGAAAATGCTCTAAGGGTCGGCCCGACAGGCCGATCCTCTAGAACTTGGTCGCAGAACTTGCAATGAGCACTCAGGAAACACAAGTTACCCCTTTACCCATCGGCCATATCGTCGAGGTCTATGGTCCTGTGGTCGATATCGCCTGCCGGTCCTTGCCGCCTTTGCATCGGTCTTTGTATGCCGCGATAGACGACGAGCGTTATATATTCGAGGTTCATCAGCATCTCGATCCGACTCGGCTTAGGGCGATCACCCTGCACCGGACGGCAGGTTTGAAGCGCGGCATGCCGGTTTACGACAGCGAGGGCGCCTTGCGGGTGCCGGTCTCGCCGGAATGCCTGGGACGGCTCCTGAATGTCTTCGGCGCTCCGCTGGATGGTGGTGGCCCGCTGCCGGACGCCGAGTTTCGAGAGGTTTTGGCGCCTCCCGCCGCGCTGCACGAAGCTGTTCCGGCCAGCCGTATCCTGGAGACCGGCATCAAGGTGATCGACCTTTTATGCCCGTTCGTGCGAGGCGGCAAGACGGGGTTGTTCGGCGGTGCAGGCGTCGGCAAGACGGTATTGATCATGGAATTCATGCACGCCATCGTCGCGTTGCATCAGGGGGTTTCCGTGTTTGCCGGGGTAGGGGAACGCATTCGCGAGGGGCACGAGCTTTGGCATGAAATGCGCAATACCGGTGTCATGGGTAACGCGGTCCTGGTGTTCGGACAAATGGACGAATCCCCCGGCGTACGGTTCCGGGTCGGCCTGACGGCGCTGACCTATGCGGAATATCTACGCGACTCTTTGGGTAAAGAAGTTTTGTTTCTCATGGATAACGCCTTCCGTTTCGTGCAGGCAGGAAGCGAGGTTTCGGGATTGCTCGGACGGATGCCGGCCACGGTGGGTTACCAGCCCACCCTAGCGAGCGAGGTTGCGGAACTTCAGGACCGAATCGTGTCGACCCATAGAGGCGGTATTACATCGGTTCAGGCGATTTATGTTCCGGCCGACGATATGACCGACCCGGCGGTAAATGCCATCCTGGGCCACCTGGACACCCGCGTGATCCTGTCGCGCGCTCAGGCGGCCAAAGGAATTTATCCGGCGGTCGATCCGCTCTTGTCCGGCAGCAAGATGATGGACCGCTATTTTCTGGGGAATCGCCACTACGCCGTCGCCGAGGCCGTGAGAGAGCATCTGGCCCGTTATCAGGAGCTGGAGGACATCATCACGATGCTGGGTGTCGAGGAGCTTTCCGAAAAGGACAGGCTCATGGTTCTGCGAGCCCGCAGGCTTCAGAGATACCTCAGCCAGCCGTTCCACACGGTTGCCGAACATACCGGCATTCAGGGGATTTCCGTTCCTCTGGAACGAACCTTGGCCGACTGCGAAGCCTTCTTGCGCGGCGACTATGACGATGTACCGGAGGATCGCTGCTATATGCGCGGAGCAATGCAGTCGTAACCGCTAGGTCGATCATCGCGAGCGCATGGGAGTCGTCCTGTACCGGACATCTTGCCGACGATCCGCACTCTGCTAGCATAGGCAGTCCAACGACGGGGGGAATCGGCCGGCGAACGAGATTCCGTTGGCCTTACCGGTCGCTGGCCCGTGCGGCATACACGATAACCAACGATAAGCAGTCGGAGCACATATTCATGGCAAAACCATTAATACAATTGGCATTGGACTCCTTAGACGTCGATCAAACCCTAAGGCTGGCCAGTCTTACGGCGCCCTATGTCGATATCTTCGAAATCGGAACGCCGTGCATCAAACATAACGGGATCGGTCTGGTTACCGAGCTGAAGAAACGGTTTCCGAACAAGCTGATTCTCGTCGATCTCAAAACGATGGATGCCGGCGAGTATGAGGCTGCGCCTTTCTATACGGCCGGCGCGGATATCTGCACGGTTCTCGGCGTGTCCGGTCTTCCCACCATCGCAGGCGTGATCAAGGCGGCCAACGCCCATAATGCAGAAGTTCAAGTCGATCTCATCAATGTGCCGGATAAGCTGGCATGCGCGCGGGAAGCGGCCAAGCTGGGCGTCCACATCATCGGCGTGCACACGGGTCTCGATGCGCAGGCCGCTGGGCAAACGCCGTTCGCGGACTTGCAAGCGATCGCCAAATTAGGCTTGCCGGTCAGGATATCCGTCGCGGGAGGAATAAACCAATCGACGGCTCGCCAAGTCGCGAAAACGGGCGCGGACATCATCGTCGTCGGCGCCGCGATCTATGGCGCGTCCTCGCCCGCCGATGCCGCGCGGGAGATCCGCGAACTGGTCGAAGGCAAGCATCATAAGTTCATCATGTCGAAGCTTGCGGGCGTGCTCGGGTCTACGGATTCCAACTACGAAGCAAGACTGACTACGATGCTGGACAGGGCGTCCCGAGTTTTTATCGCGGGCGCGGGGCGTTCCGGATTGGTTGCGAAGTTCTTTGGCATGCGCTTGATGCACGGCGGTTATGACGCTTACATCGTCGGCGAGGTCGTCACGCCGAGCATTCGAAAGGGCGATTTGTTCATCGTCATTTCCGGCTCCGGAGAAACCGAGACGATGATGGCGTATACCAAACGCGCCAAGGAAATGGGAGCCAACATCGCCTTGATTACGACGAAAGACAGTTCGTCGATCGGCGATTTAGCGGACGTCGTATTCCGGATCGGCAGTGCGGAGCAGTATCGCAAAGTGGTCGGCATGCCGATGGGAACGACATTCGAACTGTCCACGCTGCTCTTGTTGGAAGCGACCGTATCCCACATCATACATGCCAAGAAGATTCCCGAAGAGCAGATGCGCACCAGGCACGCAAATTTGGAATAACACCCGAGGAGGGAAGATTGGGAACTCCAGCGCCCCTGCTCGCTGCGTCGGATCGGAAGCGGGCGTGTTTTCGTTGAAAACGCACTGACACATCCGGCGAGTAAGTTTTTATTCGACAAGAGATTGTTCGCCGATTGGCCGCAGGTGTTCCGCCTGAATCACGCGGCTGTCGGCGAATATGCCGATTTGCCGCAGGCTTTCCGGCCCAGATTGGGCTGCTGCGCAAATGCTATTCTTTTCACTCCTTCGATACGAAAAAGAACGACGCCACGAGGAGTCATGTCCCATCAAGCCGATTCGCTGAAATCCATTTTTTTCGCCCTGGGCGCAAACGCGGCCATTG
>NZ_JBDIVO010000416.1:0-3615 GCF_039794385.1 Methylocaldum sp.
TGGTAGGCAGATCGCACCGTCGATCCTCCACGACCGTTCCCCCAAGACAGGTTCGGATGGATACCGTGGCCGCTACCCCGCGTGTTCCAGCCGAGCAAGGTGGGCACGGAATGTCCTGCCCGCTTTACCCGCGCTTTGCGTGAGAGCCTCGGATCGATTGGTTTCACGAGATGGTGGTCAATCTCGGCGGCTTGGCTCGGTGCGTCCTCTTGAGTAAACCGGTCAAAGATCTGGTGCATGCGCTCAGGGATAACCCTCATACCAATCGGTCTCTAAACGTGACCGGCCGTTTCAATCAGTCTCAAGAGGCCTTTTTCGTTATCCACTCAAGGAGAGGACTTATGAAACTCAAGCACCTAGGATACGTAGCATTGTTCAGTGGCTCGATCGCATCGAGCGCCGCCTTCGCCGCGGAATATGGCACTGCCGCGGAAGCCCGTGCCATGCTGGAGAGGGCTGTCGCCGAGCTCAAGAAGGACAAGGCCGATGCTCTGGCCAAGTTCAACCAAGCCGAGGCCGGTTTTCGGGATCGCGACCTCTATCCGTTCTGCGCCGGCCCGGATGGCCGCATTACCGCCCACCCAACGGAAGTCGGCACGAACCTCAAGGAGATGAAGGATCAGAACGGCAAACCCTTCGGCACGGAAATGTTCAAGATCGCGGAGGAAGGCAAGATCAAGGAAGTGACCTATGTGTGGCCGCGCGCTCCTGGCACCCAGTCGATTCCGAAAGTGAGCTACGTGACCAAGGTGGACGACCAGGTATGTGGAGTCGGTTATTACAAGCAATAAAGAGTCGCCTCAAACTCGCCGAAAGGAGAGCGTGCCATGCCGTCTCTATGGGGGTCGCCACCTAGCACAAAGGGCGAGGAACTTGGATGGGGCCGCAAGCGCCTGTCCAAGGCGGGTCCCTCCTGGCCGGCTAAGCCATTGCGGCGCAGGCAAGATTTTCTGTTACGAGCTTTTGCGGACGTACTTCTTTCCTATCTGACGCTGGCATTCGCATGTCAGGCATGCGACGGAGACGAATAGCTGATCAGACAGTGAAAAGCCGCTGGCTAAATATCAATCTTAGGTATATTCACTTATTGTTGCCATCCGGAGGGAAAAGGAACAATCCCATGGGGGTTATCGGCGAATTCTTTGGGAGGGACAATATGGCCAAACCGGCATTGGGCAATGCTATTGGTATACTCGCAGCGTTCGGACTCGCAGCCGTGATATCCGGCTGTGAAAGCACGAAGAAAAAGCCCCCCGGCGTGCAACCCGAAGGACGGGAAAAAACCACAAAAACCCGAGCGCTCGAATCCGGGGCTGCCATGCTGCAAACCCAATCGCCCCTGCGTCCGATGGATATCTATCTATCGGGTTTCCACGTCGCGAAAAGGGACCCATCCCATCAGATGGTGGCGCATCATTATTGCCGGCAAGTCAACGAGGACTTTGCCCAGTGCGTGCTGTTCGACGGCAACACCGCCGACGCCAATCTGATCGGCATCGAGTACATCATCTCGGAAACGCTGTTCGAGTCTCTGCCCGCGCAGGAAAAGAGATACTGGCATCCCCACAATTACGAGATCCTTTCCGGCCAGCTCACGGCGCCGGGGATACCCGACGCAGCCGAGAAAGAACTCATGAGAGGAAAAATGAACAGCTACGGCAAGACCTGGCATGTCTGGAACTCGGCGCCGTTCGGAAAACGCGGCGACAGGATGCCTCTGGGCGGCCCTGTCCTGGAATGGTCGTTCAATCGCGACGGCGAGGCGTTACCCGGCTTGGTCGAAGAGCGGGACCGGCGTATGGGGACCGACATCGTTCAGGAACGCCTCAACCGAAAAGATCTTGTTCCCTTGGCCAAACCTCAAAGCGGCGTAGACGTTTTGAAAAAGAAGTTCCCGAGACCGACCAAATCCATTCCGGGCGTTATAAACAAGAACAGTAAGCTGTCCAGAAAAAAGAACCCGGACGGCCGATTATCAGACAGAAATTGACCGTAAGCGTGAAAGCGTCCGTCGTACGCAGAGAGCCTTCACACGAGCGGTGAGGCGGATCGCGCGCTCCGGCTTCACCGCCCTTCAGCCACAAGCCAAGCCGTTCAGCAGGAATAACTCATTCGCTTCCCGACGGCGGATAAGTCCTTGGCGCAGCCGGACTTTCCGAAGGCGGACGCGCTGAAGTCTCCTTCCCAACGTCTCGATGGGTTACGATCGTCAGTTCCACGCGCCGGTTTTGCGCCCGGACGGCCTCGTCTGTGCTCGCGGTTTTCGGCATTCTCTCCCCCATGCCTTCTTGCGAAATGCGGGCGGCGTTCACTCCGTTGGATGTCAGGTAACCCGCTACCGTGCCGGCACGTTGCTCGGAGAGCCGTTGGTTGCCCTTGTCCGAGCCGATGTCGTCGGCATGTCCGGTGACGGTGACGGTTGATTCAGGGTATTGGTTCAGAACCGAGGCCACCGATTTCAGCGTGCTTTGCACCTGCGGCGTCAGACTGGCGGACCCGAATGCGAACGGGACATCCAAGTCGAGAGTGTTTTCCGTGGTACGTTGCACCTCTACACCGGCATCCTCGAGCGCCAGCCGTATCGCTCGTCCCGAGCGGTCCACGCCCACGACTTTGCCCAACGGACGCTTCTCACCAGTGTGCGGATCGGTCGCACAGCCCACCACCATCAATGAACACAAGCCTATTGCAAGCCATCGCCTATTCATAACAACCTCCTGTCACCTCGGTATTCGATGGATCGTCGGACATCGCCGACATCGGTCAACCGTTCCGGCATCTCCTTTCAACATTCGTTTCAAGGGCTTACATTGTGTTCAGACCTTTTCAGGGGCTCGTAGTTGCCCGCCAAGTGATGGGAAGAATCATCTGACAATCATGAACACTCCCATTCGGTCTCGAGACCCGATTGCGGGACCTTAATGAAAGGGAATTAAGCACCGACAATACTGTCTCCCTCTAAAGATGACGGACGGCGAGAAAGCGCATTGGGTCCGCAAGGAATGCCCGACTATGGAGGATAACGTATGAAACCCGCCGCTGGATTGATCGTTCTCGCGCTGGTGACGGCTTTGGGCGGCTGCGCCACCGCGAGACCGGTACTCTACCCCAACGAGCATCTTCAGAATGTAGGACAAGTTGCCGCCGATCAGGATATCGCCGAGTGCAAGTCCTTGGCCGAAGCGGCCGGCGCCGACTCTCGCGCAACCGGCGCCGGCCGGGCCGCCAGAAACACGGTAGGCGGCGCCGCCATGGGCGCGGCGACCGGGGCGGTCGGCGGGGCCGTGGTCGGGTCGGCCGGCGCCGGCTCTGCTATCGGCGCCGCGAGCGGCGCGGCGGCAGGGCTGATTCGATCCATGTTCGGCCGCTCGGGGCCGGATCCCGCTTATCAGTCGTTCGTGAACCGATGCTTGCAGGAACGCGGTTACGACGTCGTCGGTTGGGACTGATCGTCGGGTTCTCCCTTCAGAAAGCCGATGATTGGAAGATTTATTAACCCGGCCTATAAATATAGGCCGGGTTAATCCGGGGCAGGGATGCCCCGGCGCGGCGACAAGCCGCGTGAGCCCAGGCCGGGCGTGTACCGGCCTGGGCGGCGGCCCGAAATACCAGGAG
>NZ_JBDIVO010000417.1:0-3606 GCF_039794385.1 Methylocaldum sp.
ATCCGCCCTACAAAGCTGAAATTACAAGGCATCCGGCGCGTAGCGCACGGTCAGGAAGAAATTCAAGTCGTCCTGATAGAAAAAACGGGCAGTCTGATACTGCTTGTTCAACAGATTAGCCACCCGCCCCTCCAGAGACAAGCCCCGATACAGATCCACGCTGGCGCGCAGATCGACCGTCACGTAACCCGCCAGCCGCTGGGTGTTGGCCACATCGTCGAAACGGCGGCCCTCGCCGTAAACGGTCGTTCCGACCCGAACCGGACCGACCGAGCGGTCCACGTCGAACCGGAACATGGTCTGCGCGCGGCGCGGCAGCCGATTGCCATTATTGGCTCCTTCGGACAGATTTTCGGGATCGATCAGGCTCAAATTGGCCGCGATGTCGAAGCCCCACAGCCGAGTCGAGGCCTGGGCTTCGAGGCCGAGTATGCGCGCCCGGTCCAGGTTTTCGGCGAAGCAGCTCACCTGGCCGCACACGGTGGCGATCATGTCGTCGATCTCCGTGTGATAGCCGTTGAGCGCCCAGGCCACGTCCCAGTGCTGTCCGCTGATTCCGACTTCCCAGCTCTCCGAGGTTTCCGGCTCGAGCATCGGATTGCCGAAACCGGGGAAATAAAGTTCGTTGAAGGTGGGCGCCTTGAAGGCCTTGCCCCAGGACGCGCTTAGGCGAATGCCGTTGTCGAAGCCATAGCCCAAGGCCACATTGCCGGTGGGATAGACGCCGAACTGTTCGTTATCGTCGACGCGCGTACCCAATACCGCGTCGAATCCGCCCAAGGTCAGCTGGTACTGGGCAAAACCGGCCTTGTCGTCGCGCGAATCCACGGCATAGTCGGTCGTGCTGTCGACCTGATCGTTGTAGTAGTCCAGCCCCAGAGTCAAAAGGTGCCCCTCGGCCAACGCGAAATCGTTCTGCCAGGTGACGTTGACCCGCTGAGTGTCGAAAGTGCTGCTGAACCGCCGATCCCTGAAGTTGTCCGACTCGTCCAGGGTGCGGCCTGCCCTGAGGCTCGTGGTCCAGAATTCAAACGGCGAATATTTCAGGCGGCCGCCCACCATTTGCTGCACGAAGGTCGAGCGGTTCTGCAAATTGCCGTCGAACTCGTTCTCGCCTTCCGCGTGCAACAGATTGCCCTCGATTTCCAGGCCGTTGTCGAAGCGGTAGCCGGCGCGAGCGCTGCCCGAAGTGTTGCGATAGCCGTCGTCGTCGGGCTGACGGGTGAAGCAGCCCCCGCCGCCCAAGCTGAAAGGCCGCCCGGCGCATGCGTTGAAGCCGCGCGTTTCCAAACGCGAACCGTTCAGGCTGTACCACGCCCGGTCGTTGCCCCCGGATACGCCGCCGGTAGCCTTGTACATCGAATGGCTGCCCGCGCCGAAGCTCAGGTAAGGCTTGAAACCCTCGCCGCCCTTGCGGGTGAAGATCTGGATCACCCCGCCGATCGCCTCCGAGCCATACAGGCTGGAGCGCGGCCCACGGACGATCTCGATGCGTTCGATCTGGTCGATGGGGATGTCCTGGAAGGCCGTGATTCCGGTAGTGGCCGATCCGGCGCGGACGCCGTCTATCAGTACCAGCACATGACCGGATTCGGTTCCGCGCAGGAACACCGAAGTGGACTTTCCCAGACCGCCGTTGTTGGCGATCGACAGGCCGGGCACGCCACGCAGGACCTCCTGCACGGACTGCGCCTGCCGGCGCTCGATTTCGTCGCGGTCGATGACGGTGACCGAGGCCAGCGATTCCTCGACGCTCCGCTCCGTTCGAGTAGCGGTAACGGTAACGGTTTCGAGCCGGGAAAGATAGGCATCGTCGGCACGGACCGACGGCAGACAAAAAAACAGCAATGCCGCCTCTAGGCAGCGGTTTTCGATTTTCATGTTCGATGACTTCCCCCGAGCACACCCGCGCGGGATAGGATTGCGCAAAGCACACGGAGGAAGCCGCGGACGCATTAGTCCGGGAGGCCGATCGAACGACCGGAGGCTTGCCCTGCGGGGTGAAATACAAGGATGTATTTCTACAGGATTTACCGGAAGCGCTTAGAGTTCCCCCTCCCGTCTGGAGAAGGAGCTGAATGCATAAGTCCTGTCCTAGGTAAAGGCCATCCAGGCGTCGCCCTCCGCGATGCCGACCTGGCTTCAGGCCGGTCTCCGGGCTCGCGAGCGGGGGTCCTCCCCGGAACAGCGCCTTCCCGCGCTCTAAAAGCGCAGTGGCATTGTGCTGTTCCTCAACTCGCTTACCGTTGCGGGGGCAGCGCCGGCCTTGTTCCTCATGAGTCAGGAACGCACCGGCTTCCCGTTTAATCCCGGCCGTAGAGCTCGCCGGGACACCTGAAGCGGTCGGCAGGTTAATCGATGGACGGGAAGGCGTCAATAAAAAGTGAATGGCATAACAATCGGCACACGGCAGGGTGTCGCAAAAGTAAGCCGGGACAACGAAGGAATCCCAGAAATCCATCTGGTGTGCTGGTTCCCAAACTCCCGTTTGGGAACCCGTCTTGAGAAGCTCCTGCTTCTCAGCGCGCGTCCGGTTTCGGGAAGCCAGAGCTTCCCGATATAGCTCCCAAGCGGGAGCATGGGAGCTGACGAAATATAATGAGCCGCACCGTGGACGCCCTACCCCTTGTCGCACCCGATCGGTACTACCCATGACCCTTTCGGCTTCGTGGTCCGTGCGTCGCCGGCAACCGGCAATTTCTCTCGGGTCAGGCGTTCGACATCGGCAACGGTCACGAGATAGCGGTCGAGTTCCTTTTCGACCGCATCCTTCGTGTTCGGCACGATCCACGCGATAGCCCGGCCGTCCCCGCGCACGATCACCTTCCAAAAAGCGTCGGGCGTTTTCACGCCGTGAGATTTCACGAAATAGTCGTCGGCGGGATTGTGTCCCCAGATCACCCCGCCGATCACCAATAGCTCGTCGATATCCCGATAGCACTCGACGATTTCCTCGGTGAGCTTCCATGCACCGCGATTCATCTGGGAAGTCTGCGGCAGGATATTGGTCATGTAGTTGCTCTGCCGGATCGCTACCGCCGAAGTATCGAGATGGTTGGCCGGAACCTGGTGCCCGCGGTCGTAGCCGTGGCCGTAACCCTTCGCGCTGGTTTGCTGGCATTCCTTCGGCACGTAGGGATCAATCTTGAAGTGGTCGGCGCGAGGCTCGCTGCCGTCGTCGCGCTGGGCGTTGTAGCGGAATTTCACCGCGCCGCGCTTCTCGCAGTCGATCCATACCGTGAAGCCTTCGTAGTCGAGGCGGAGCAGGTTTCCTTCGCGGTGAATCTCGGTCGGCGGGATGGCCGTCTTATCGGCGCGCAGCGCGGGATATTCAGGGCTGCCGCCACGGGGAACACCGGTACAAGCGGCAAGCACCGCGGAGAAGATCAGGGGCAGTGAAGCAAGACGTCTCATGGCTCGGAACAAAAAAGCGCGGAGTCTATCAAAACCGCGTGGAACGATCGAACCTTCTTGGAAAGGGCCGTTAAGGAAGCTCCGAACAAGCGGATTCCGTTCATGCCCCTTCGACTCGGCTCAGGACAGGCCTGTCGAAGGACTTAATCAGAGCTTCTTTAACGGCTTAGACACGCCCTACCGGGCATTGAC
>NZ_JBDIVO010000418.1:0-3571 GCF_039794385.1 Methylocaldum sp.
CTAGCCAAGATCGACAAGGGTAGGAAATGAGCTTTCGCCAGTTGTCCTAATGAAGCTGGGTAAAGTAGAGGACGGGTTGCCATTAGTTTAGCGCCGGTCTATCTGTTGCCACCCTTTTGTCTGGCGTCGCGTCACAAACCGCGACGACGTCAAGTTGGCCTGTCCCGTCTCATCGGACCATGCCTACGCTTTGGCCTAGGTCGTCAATAGTGGACGCCATCAGCTTAAGCTCCCATCGGTTGAATCCTTGCTTGTTGAGCAAAGACCACGGGTGAGAGATTGCCGAGTTTCGAATGTCGCCTTTGACGGTTGTAGAAGATTTCAATGTACTCGGTCATGTCCGCCTTGGCCTCCGCCCGCGTGGTGTAACGTCGGTGGTGGACCCATTCATTTTTTAGCGTACCCCAGAAGCTTTCCATGGGGGCGTTGTCGTAGCCGTGACCCCGGCGGCTCATGGACGGTTGCATCCGAAACTGTTTCAGCAACGCCTGATAGCCGCTGGCGCAATACTGACTTCCTCGGTCGGAGTGGTGAATCAAGCCGGGTGCCGGCCGTTGGTGCTTCACCGCCCGAATCAACGCCTGTCCGGTCAGCTCCTGCGTCATACGGGCACCCATGGCATAGCCCACGATCTCGCAGGTGTGGACGTCCTTAACGCCTGCCAGATACAGCCAGCCCTGCTGGGTCGGGATATAGGGGTGAGTAGACCGGGGGAATTGCACCCTCAGCCCCTCGCAGAACCGGACGTGAACCTCTCAGTTCATCCGGCTCCCATCATCCAGCCATCGGGGCATACCCCGCCTCCCAGTGAACGAATGCCCCTGGCATCTTGGCAGCGAGCCGACCGAGCGCACGCCTGGCCCGCGTTTTATGGCGAGCCAGGTGTTTATATTTGCGCATCAGCCAGCGCCCCAGATAGGCATTCAGGTGCTTCCATACCGAAGCCATCGCCGATCCATGAAACCGTCCGTAGTAATGGAGCCATCCCCGCAGCACCGGGTTGAACATGACGGAGAGATCACGAAGTTCCTTGTCGCACTTCAACTGAAGATGCCATCCCCGAATGGTTTGCCGCATCGCCTTGAGGGCGTCACGACTGACCGCCGGCGCAAAATTCACGTAGACCCGGCCATATTTATCCACCGCCTTTCGCGGTCGAAACGTATAGCCCAGGAACGTGAACGCCGTCGTCGGATAGTCCCCCGGTCGATTGACGTCCTTGCAGTAGACGATCCGTGTCTTCTCCGGATGTAGTTCCAGCCCGCACTGGCGAAAACGCTCGCCGATCCTCCGCAACGCCAACTGCGCCTGCGCCAGGCTCTTGCAGTGGACCACCCCATCGTCGGCATAGCGGCAGAATCGCACACTCCGCAGATGCTCGCTGACCCACCGGTCGAAGGCATAGTGCAGGAACAGGTTGGCCAGCAACGGACTCACGACACCGCCTTGCGGCGTGCCCTTGGTCCGATCGACCCGTTGGCCATCCGTAGTTTCCAAGGGTGCCTTGAGCCAGCGCTCGACATACAGCAACACCCAGGGAATTTGGCAGTGCTTGCGAACCGCCCGTAACAGCAGTTCATGGTCAATGTTGTCGAACAGTCCCTTGATATCGAACTCGACCACCCAGTCGTACTCCCAACTGCGCCGCCTGACCAGGGCAATCGCATCATGCGCCGAGCGCCCGGGCCGGTAACCATAGGAATTTCGGTGAAACACCGGTTCCAGTTTCGGCTCAAGCACCCGCTTCACCACGGTCTGTGCCACTCGGTCGGCCACAGTCGGAACACCGAGCAAACGCACTCCCCCTGACTTCTTCGGTATCGGCACGCCTTTGACCGGCGGCGGGAAATAGCTGCCGGAACAGAGCCGATTCCAAAGCTTGTACAGGTTGTCGCCCAAGCGCTGTTCGAAGATTTCAATGGTTTCCCGGTCGATGCCGGCTGATCCTCCGTTGGCTTTCACACACTGATAGGCTTCCCAAACCCAGGATTTGGGAATGTCGTACGGCTTGGTCATGACGCCGGGCTCCTCCTGCTTGCGCAGTTGACCCAACCCCACGACCGGATGATGCGACCCCTTCGCTCCACCGCCATTACAGCGGCTTCAGCACTACTACGAGTCGCTCCGCCCCTTGGCGGCGCATCGGTACTGTCGGCCTCGCCTTTCGGGCTTGCGCCTTTCCCTTCGCATCGCCGCCGAAGGTTCCCGCAGTTCAACGTAAGAGCCCGGATCACGCTCACGCTGCCTCTATGCCGGACACCGCAAAGGCCGTAAGCAGGTTTCGCCTTTACTGATCCCGGAGCAACATCACTCCCCGGTTTTGATGTCATCTGAGTACTTTCGACACTTGAACGGCAGTTCACGGTTGTTCGTCTTCGTTGATCCATACCTGACGCCTTAAGACGCCTTTTCCGTAACGCTCACGACCCGCGCTTTTGCCGCACGCCGCTTACGGTGGTTTGCCACCTGCTCCTGCAAGCCGATGGCGAGGGGCCTACCCTCATCTCTTACGCCGCTTGCTGCGGCACACTGATATCCGTCACCCACACTTGGCCAGGACGTGCCGTGGTGAAGTCCTGGTTCAGTAGGTTCTCCGCCACCGGCAGGCTGTGATTCGAGTGCGTCGTCGCCTTGAATTTCCTCACCTGTTTGCAGCGCAAACCCAGCTTTCGCCGGAGTCGCTTGATCCTACCGATCCCGGCCCGGAAACCGTCCGCGGCCAACTCCGGCTGCAACCGGATCGGCCCATAGGTTTCCCGGCTCCGGGTATGAGCCGCCCGGATCGCTACTTCCAAGCGCGCATTCTCCTGCGACCGCTTCGAGGGCTTGCCTTCAGCCAGGCGTAATAGCCGCTCTTCGAGACCTCGAACACGCGGCACATCAGCTCCAACGGGAAATCCTTTCGATGAGTCTTCATGAACGCGTACCTCGCACCGACTCGCTCGCGAAATACGCTGCCGCCTTTTTTAACAAATCGCGCTCCATCCGGACTTCCGCCAATTCGCGCCTCAGACGGGCATTCTCGGCTTCTACATCGGTCACCGGCTGGCGGCTTTCGCCTACCGTGCTCAGTCGCCCTGCACGGGCCCGATGCACCCAGTTCGCTAGCGTTTTTGCCGACATCCCTAATCGCCGTGCGGCTTCCGGCAGCGTCAGCTTTTCGTCCGACACCAACTTTACGGCCTGTTCTCGAAATTCTGCTGTGAACGACTGTCTGGGTAACTTTGCCATTTCGTACCTCCATCAACCACTTTACAGGATTGATGGCGTCCACTTTTTCGAGCCTACCCCACTTTTCCGTACGCGGCTTTCCAATGGTCTTCGCAACAAGGCATGTGCCGATCGCCAAAGCGCCTTTGTCGGCAGTTTAAAAAGTCCATTGCGTCCATAGATCACAGGTCCCGGGAAGCGGCTGTATCCATGTGCTCGCTCCTGGCTTGTGATGATGCAGCAGATAAAATTGCACCCGCTCATCCACACGCAGCTTCACGTTGGAGATCGTCCTGGTGCAGTTACGGTCGTGGAAATAGTTGGCCAGCCGCGCAAGGTCCGGTTGAATTCTCCGATACTC
>NZ_JBDIVO010000419.1:0-3570 GCF_039794385.1 Methylocaldum sp.
CACCGCTTGCATCGCCGCTTGGCCGAATTCACCTACGAGTCCGAATGATGCTAAAGATCCACAATAGCCTGACCGGCCGGAAGGAAGTCTTCACCCCCATCGAACCGGGCAAGGTCCGGCTCTACGTGTGCGGCATGACCGTATACGACTACTGCCATCTGGGGCATGCCCGCGTCATGGTGGTATTCGACATGGTGGTGCGCTATTTGCGGCATCTTGGGTTTAAGGTTACTTATGTCCGGAATATCACGGATATCGACGACAAGATCATTAAGCGGGCCAACGAAAACGGCGAGCCCATTTCGGCGCTGACCGCGAGGTTCATCGATGCGATGCACGAAGACGAGCGGGCGCTGGGCGTGCTTCCGCCCGATATCGAACCGAGGGCGACGCAATCCATAGACGACATGCTGGCCATGATTCAGGCCTTGATCGACCGCGGCTATGCCTATGTCGGCGACAACGGCGATGTCTTCTACGCCGTGTCCAAATTCGAGGGTTACGGCCGTTTGTCGGGCAAGAACATCGAAGATCTCCGCGCCGGCGAGCGGGTGGAGGTCGAGGACGCCAAGCGCGATCCCTTGGATTTCGTTTTGTGGAAAATGGCGAAGCCGGGAGAGCCGGCCTGGGATTCGCCTTGGGGCAGGGGACGTCCCGGCTGGCACATCGAATGCTCCGCCATGTCCACCCGTTGTCTCGGGCATCATTTCGACATCCACGGCGGCGGCATGGATTTGCAGTTCCCGCACCATGAAAACGAAATCGCGCAATCCGAAGGGGCAACCGGCGAAAAGTTCGTGAACCTGTGGATGCACAATGGATTCGTGCGGGTGAACGAGGAGAAAATGTCCAAGTCCCTGGGCAATTTCTTTACGGTACGCGAAGTTCTGGCCCGGTATCGTCCCGAAGTCGTGCGGTTCTTCATTCTCAATAGCCACTACCGCAGTCCGCTCAATTACTCCGATGAAAATCTCGACGATGCCAATGCCGCGCTGACGAGGCTTTATACCGCCTTGCGCGGACTCCGCTGCGATCTGCCGGTTTCCGAGGGAGAGGGCAGGAGCAAGGACTTCATCGCCCGTTTCGAAGCGGCGATGAACGACGATTTCAATACCCCGGAAGCGATTGCTGTGCTGTTTGATCTGGCGCGTGAGATCAATCGGGGGCGGAATTCGAATGTAGAGGAAGCGGAAACTTTAGCGCGAACCTTAAAGCAACTCGGTGGACTTCTTGGCCTGTTGCAGACAGATCCAGAAGAGTTTTTCAAATCGGGAGTTGGAGCAGTGAGGCTCGGTGTTACCGTTGGCGCTCAGCTCGATGCGATGCTTATTTGGAGTGACGAACGCATCGAGCAAAAAATTCAAGAGCGCTTAGACGCCCGCAAGAACAAAGACTGGGCCACCGCCGACCGCATTCGGAATGAACTCAAGGAGCAGGGCATTGTGCTGGAAGATACGGCTGGCGGTACCACCTGGCGGCGAATTTGACTTGAACCGACTGGCTGCTTGAGGCTATATCCGAAGGAGGGTGTTTCGTCGGTCCGGATATAAGGCGGGGAAAAGCATAATCCATTGAAAGAGACGGACAGGCGGTTTGGATCGGAAATTCCAAGGGAGGAGTCGTGAAACTTGAAGCCGACAAGATGAGGACTATCGGAATTCGCGCAGGATTCCTTTTGGCGATTATTGCCATGGGAATCGTTGCTTTTCGGTCTTCCGGAGGCGCGTATGAGTCCGAAGGGCAACCGTTTTCAGTGGAAGTCATCGCCCAACAGGAAGACGTGGTCTGGGGTTTCGATTTTTTGCCCGACGGACGGATCGTATTCACGGAACGAGACGGACAGCTGCGCATCCTCGATCCGAGTACCAGATCGGTGCAAACCGTTCAGGGGGCGCCGGCCGTGGTTCAGGCCGGACAAGGCGGACTGCTGGACGTGAGGGTTCATCCCGAGTTCGACAAGAACGGCTGGATTTATCTGACCTATTCGGAAAAAGCGACCCACGGAATGACCACGGCCCTAGGCCGCGGCCGGCTGGAAGGAACGGAGCTGAAGGATTACCGGAAGCTTTTCAGTGCCTTCGAGCCGAATGGAAATAACATTCACTTCGGCTCCCGCATCGAGTTCGATGGGGCCGGCAAGCTCTTCATCTCGGTTGGCGATCGCAACGAGCGGCATAATGCGCAAGACTTGCGCTACCACAACGGCAAGATCCTGCGTCTGAACGAGGACGGCAGCGCGCCCGTCGACAATCCGTTCGCGAATAATCCCGACGCCAAGCCGGAGATTTGGAGCTACGGTCACCGCAATCCGCAAGGCCTGGTGAAGCATCCGATTACCGGCGAGTTATGGGAGAGCGAGTTCGGTCCGCGCGGCGGCGACGAAATCAATTTGATCCGTCCGGGAGCGAACTACGGCTGGCCCGTAATCACGTATGGACGCGAGTATTGGGGACCGAAAATCGGCGAAGGCACCGAAAAAGCCGGTATGGAACAGCCTGTGGCGTATTATGTGCCGTCCATTTCCCCGTCCGGAATCGCTTTCTATTTCGGCGACGCCTTCCCGAGATGGAAGGGCAATCTGTTCGTAGCCAATCTGAGCGGTCAGCACCTTCGCCGACTGGTGATAGACGACAACAATAAGGTCGTGAAGCAGGAGGAACTGCTGAATGACCTTGGCGTTAACTTTCGCCATGTAAGAACGGGACCGGAAGGGTTTCTTTATTTTTCGACCGACGACGGAAAAATCGCCCGCTTGGTGCCAAATCTCTAATTTAGTCCGCTATTTGTCGCGGAAAGGCAAACTGAGTATCGTTCAATTTCGATAAGATTATGAAACTACAGAGTTCTGAGGATTTGTCATTCGGTGACTTCGACCCAGGCCCCGGACCGTACGACGCCTTTCGGTTTTGTCCCCGGTGCGGCGGTGAGCATTTGAGCGTTCAGGAGCAGCGCGCGATAAGATGCGGCCGCTGCGGGTTCTTGTACTTCTTCAACACGTGCACGGCTGCGGGCGCGTTCGTTTTTCACCAGGATCAGCTCATTCTATGCGTGCGTGCCAAGGACCCGGCGAAAGGCAAGCTGGACCTTCCCGGCGGGTTCATCGAATTCAACGAAACCGTGGAAGAAGCGTTGCAGCGAGAAATCGGAGAAGAGTTGAACATCCAAACGACCAATTACCGCTATCTCGCCAGCGCGCCGAATGATTACCTATACGGCGGCGTACTTTACAAAGTAACGGATATGTTTTTCCTTTGCGATGCGCCGCAGATCGACACGCTCAGGGCAGCGGACGATGTAGCGGATTATCGGCTGGTATCGCCTGACGAAATCGAGCCCGAAGAATTGGCATTCAACTCGACCAGACTGGCGCTCGTAAAGCTTCGGGCGTGGCTGGATCAGAACTGAAAACTATTAGGGAACCTCTGAATAAATCGCCATGTTAGGCTTTTCGCCATTCGACTGGAGTGGTGACGCGATGAAACAAATCAGCTTTGCCTCGTTGGCGTTTGACGCCAAGAAGAAACAGACTCGCCGAGAGAAATTTCTGGCCGAGATGGACCAGGTGATGCC
>NZ_JBDIVO010000420.1:0-3569 GCF_039794385.1 Methylocaldum sp.
TGAGGAACGACAAACCGGCAGGATTGATGAAAAACATCCTTGTTTTTCACCCTCGCGGGCGCTCCGCGTCCCAATCCTCTCCCGGAGGATTGGTGCCGGACGAGGATGGTCCGGCATGAGCCGCACCTGTCAAGTTGCCTAAACCATGGCGATGCCGTTCTAAGTACATTCCATAAAATTGTGTGGAACGCGAGTGCAGCGCGTAGGTCGGCAATCCTTTGCCGACGGTGCAGTTAAGCCAACCGGTCCGTCGGCAAGGGACTGCAGATCTACGACCGTATCACCCTGTAGGTCGGCAATCCTTTCCAATCGCAAACGGTCGCTTTAGTCGCGACCCTTCCAATCGCAAACGGTCGTTTTAGTCGCGACCCTTCCAATCGCAAACGGGCCTTTAATCGGCCCCTTCCAATCGCAAACGGCGTCTTCGGGAAGGGCGTGGCCGGCGCTCCCGGCCAGGCCGTTTGCGATTGGAAGGGTCATCCCAGCGCTCCTGGGATGGCCGTTTGCGATTGGAAGGGTCATCCCAGCGCTCCTGGGATGGCCGTTTGCGATTGGAGCGCCGAAGCCCCCCTTCCCGACGGTGCAGTTGGGCGAGCGGGCTCGTCGGCAAAGGATTGCCGACCTACGAAAGCTTGAGTCGATCTACCCTGGCCGAAGGCGCCAACGACTCCGGCCAGGCCTGTTTTGCCGTAGAGCGAGATGAAAACGCTCTAACGAAGCGCTCTCAGCAAGTCCTTGCCTTTTTCGATCAAGAGCACGCCGTCCGGGAAGTATTGAAGCCCCAGGCTGGTGGTTTCCGGACGGTTCGGCAAGGGATAGATCCGCACGTCGTCGGCGCGCTCGTCGATGCGTTCGACCAGGCCCGCAATGATTCGGCCCAGTTCCTTGGTCGTCAGCTGGGCGGTAAACACCGAGTATTGCACCGGGATGCCTTGCTCCCGGAGCAAGCGGTGAACCCGCCCCAGACGCTTCGGATCGGCGATGTCGTAGCACACCAGGTAGGTTTGAGCTTGATTGAGCGGCATCACACAAGCTCGATCAGCCAGCGGTGCAGCCGGTTGAGCAGGCCGAGGGTCAAATGTTCCGTGCGTTTCCGACGGGCCTCGAAAAAACCGACGATTTCGATACGGTCCGGGATGCCGAGCCGGTTCTCGCGGAGCCGGTCTTCGAGCCAGGCCAGCCGTGCCAGCTGGAAATCCCAGAACAGGATGGAACTCAAGCCGATCACAGGATTGAGCTCGCCCATGGGCTCCAATTCGGCGGTAATCCCGGCGTCGGCCAAATGCCTGGTCACCAGGCCGGTCAGCAGCCCGTACACCTCTCGTCCGATACGCTCGTAGGCGGGGAGTTGATCCATGCCCCGCGCACCGTCCTGGAACAGTTGGCGCAGCTCTTTCGCCGAGGGCGGACGGTCGAAGCCAAGGCCGGTGCGGCGAATCACGCTGCGCACCGCCATGCGCTCCATAGCGCCGTTCCATTGAAGATATAGATCCTGCCAATCCGGGCGCAGCAGAAAATCCAAAAGGCGCTGGCGAAGCTCGTAGCGTTCTCCGGGCCTTCCTATCAATCTCGCCAGCACCGCCCCCTCGTCGTCGATGAAGCTCACGGTGATGCGGTTTTCCGCGCAGGCCAGCAAGGCGTCGACGGACCAATCGATGTGCGCCGCCGAGACTACTTGCGAGATCCGCCGCAACGGAAACCAGCGCTCCGCGGCGCCGGCGCGGATGACGCGCAGAGCGGGGCCATCACGCTTGATCGTGGTTCCCGCGCCTTGCAGATACAGCGGTCTCACGGCGCCTCCTCGGTCAGACGGTGCGCGATCAACAGGCCGTAGCGGTGCAACAGGCCACGCAGGGGACGGACGAAGCTTTCGTAGCGGGCATAGAAAACTTCCCGGCCGTTCTTTTTCAAGAGACAGCGGTCGGCTTCGGTCGCGAACGAATCGGCGCGCAGGGTTCGCTCGGCGAACAGCCGCCATACCCAGCGATCCACCCTCGGCCGCAGCGGCTCTATCAGGTCGGCCCCCAAGGATTCGCGGTAATAGGCCGGTTCGTGATAGAAGCCGACGTAAGGGTCCAGCCCAGCGGCATGGCAGGCGTTGACGGCCTCGAAATGGAGCAGCGTATATCCTAGCGACAGGGCCGCGTTGACCGGGTCCTTCGGCGGCCGGCGATTGCGTCCGGTAAAGTCGAGACTGGCCGGAAACAGTTGCGTGAACCCCGCGAAATAAGCCGCCGCGGCCGCGCCTTCGATCCCTTGTAGCCGTTCCAGCCGCGGCGCGTCCTCAATGTTTGCCAAGGCACGATCAATTCGCGCGATGCCATCCGTAAGCGGCTTGCGGCAATCGGGCCGGACGTTTAGCGCCGAGCGCAGCAGCCGGGCCTGGGCTTTCAATTTGAGCGCCACCAATCGGCGCGCCCAGGGCAGCCGGTACTCGTCATCGTGGTGCCAACGGTATTGCGCGATGCGCCGGGCGGTGTCGCCGTGTCGGTTTCCGTGCAGAATCGCCGCGGTGCGTCCCTGCCGGCCGCTCAGGACCAGAAGGCCGACGCCTTCCTCGGCGAGCAGTCCCAGCACGCCGGTGCTGAGCGTCGCCTGTCCGCGGACGACCACCCGCTCGACCACGTTCAGGGGAATCGTCGCGCTCCGGCTGCCTCCCTCGTAAAGGCAGAGATGCCGGCCCTCGCGGCGTAATTCGATATCTTTTCTGTCCAGGTAAAGCGTGCCCATTCGATCCTCAGCCGACGTAGAAGAACTCCGGGTCCGCCGGAGGAACCGCGATGCCGAGCACGCGAACCTTCATCCGGGGATCCAGCCGCAAGAGCAGAAATCGGTCGGCTTCCTCGTCGATGACCTCCCGGACCTCGTCGATCAATTGGCGTTTCTCGGCCTCGGTCAGGAAACACTCGAACACGGATTTCTGCCCGCCGGTGGAATAGTTGCGCAGCACGAAAAGCGCCTTGCGCAGGCGGGCGTCGTCGGAGATGTCGTAGGCGGCGATGTAAAGCGACCGTTTGCTCATGGCCGCTACTGTAATGCCGCATGCCGAAGGCGGGGCATTTCACAAGCTTGCGGGCTGATCGATCGGTTTTCGCGCGCCAAAGTCCGCGACGAGGCGGCTTGATCAAAATAGGGGAGGGGCTAGGGCATTTTTCCCATCGTGTGGCGGCAGCACGGGCGAGGGCGCCGGCTAAAAAGCGCTCTTGAGCGGGAGACTATTTTGCAGCCGGGCGTCGCCCCGCACACGGGTTCCTCGACCGGAATGTAAGCCGGATTAATCGAAGCGTATCCGGCCTTCGTGAGTCTGAGGCACGAAGCGCATCGGCCGAGTTTGCGGTTAGAGCGTTTTCCGAATCGGTGTAAAGGATTCGGATATGTAGGTCGGCAATCCCTTGCCGACGTATCGGCTCGGCGAAGGGCTTTGTTGGAAGGGTCGCGACTAAAATGCGAATTAAGAGCTAACGGAGAGAAGATGCCAGCCCATTGGTGTCTCTTGAGGAGGGTTCTGCAACACCCCTCGGAGAGACGACCATGGACTGGCAAACTCAACTCATTACGGTGTATCTGAC
>NZ_JBDIVO010000421.1:0-3542 GCF_039794385.1 Methylocaldum sp.
GGTCGAACGGACATAGAGTGTTTTAGCTGCTCTAAGGGATTGTGATATTGTACAACGCTCTTCGCCAACCTGCGGGAGGATCTTCGTGCGCCTCGTCGCCCTAGTCAGTTTGTGGCTCATAATGGTTTGTCCCAACCTTATGGCCGCGGAAATAAAAGGATTGTATCGAATGGACGTCGCCGTACAGAGCAAAGATGAATCGACACGTAACGAAGACATCCGCAAAGCTCTTGAGCAAGTCCTCAAGCGATTGGTCAGGACCGATGCCATGCAGTCCAAGGCCGTACGCTCCATGCTGGAAAAACCCGACCATTTCGTTCTGCAATACGAGTACATAACCAAGTCGGACACCGATGCGCCGCTCGACTATTTGCGCGTGGAGTTCGATTCGCCGCGCATTAACGACACCTTGCGTAAATCGAACATCAGTCCTTGGGGAGAACAGCGACCCGAAGTGCTGGTATGGCTTTCGATTGAGGATAATGCGGAAAAATCGATTTTCGTGGCCGATCAAATGCCGGAGATCGACCGCGCGCTACGTGCCGCAGCGGAGGAAAGCGGATTGCCCGTGACGGTTCCTTTGTGGGATTTGACCGACCAACAGAGTCTCAGCATCGACGACCTGGAAACCGGTAACGGAGAGCGGGTCAAGCAAGCGTCCGCTCGATACGAGACCGATGCCGTGCTCGCCGGACGCTTGTCGCATAGACCGGAGGGAACCTGGGATGCCGCTTGGCGAATTTACCTTCAAAATCTCGACGAGACTTGGCAGGGAAACTTTCCCGATCTCCAGGAAGCACTCCGGTCGGGTACATCCGGAGTCTACTCCCGCCTGGCCGAACGGTTCATTCCGCGTACCACGCAGGAAACGACTCTGGAATTGAAAATCGTCGGCCTGTCGTCTCTCGATGCGACCGATCGCGCAACCGCCTATCTGAGCCGGCTGTCTCAGGTCAAAAGGCTGGAGTGGATGGGAGTGGACGCCGATCATGCCTTGTTTAAGCTATACGTACTCGGCGACAGGGCGTCGTTGGAGGAGGCCCTAGCTTTAGGGCGGGTGTTGAGACCCGTCGCTAACGAGGACCGGCAGTTTTCCGGGTTAACCTACCGATTAGCCGAATGAAAGCACGTCATATACCCAATATCATTTCGGTTTGCCGAATCCTGCTTGTCTATCCCGTCATCAGTTCGATGCTGGAAAAGCGCTTCGATTGGGCTCTGACGCTGTTCGTGATTGCGGGTGTATCGGATGCTCTGGACGGTTTTCTAGCCAAGCATTTTCACTGGCAATCCCGTCTCGGCTCCTATATCGACCCTTTGGCCGACAAGCTGCTTCTGGTTTCGTCTTATATCGTGCTGAGCTTTATGGGATTGCTCCCGTTTTGGCTCATGGCCACCGTGGTCTTGCGCGACCTGGTGATATTCACCGGTGCAGTGCTGTATTACTTCCTGCTGCGACCCTTCGAAGGGCAACCGCTCCTGATCAGCAAAGTGAATACATTGCTTCAGCTCTTTCTGGTATTCATCATACTCCTGCACCATGGCTTCGTGTCGTTGCCCGCCAGCCTCATCACCGGCCTGACCGCGATCGTATTTTTGACGACCCTGGTCAGCGGCGCAATGTACGTATATGTCTGGGGAAGCAGCTATTACCGCGAAACCCGAGTTTTGGGCATGCGCAATGACTAACGGCCATTTTTCCACGCTTCGATGGACGCGGTTATCCCGAGTTCGCCGCCATATACCGGCATTCTTGTTGAGCCTTCTTCCTCTCCCGGCGGTCGCCCAAGAATATTTCCGGGGACCCGGCGCAGCGCAGGGCGAGACCCTTTTTATCGAACCCAATAGTCCTCGCGCCAACGAAGATATCCTGATTTATTACCCGCGGCGCGGTTGCAACGACGACCGTGTCGATGCCCGGATGAAAGGAAACGAAATCGAGATCGTCGTCAACCACTACGGGCAGTGCCTTTATACCTTTCAACCGGAGGAAAGCACCCTCCCCGGCTCCGGGCTTTACCGAACCTATCGAATTGGTCGACTGCCGGTCGGAAACTATCGCATTCGGTTGTATTATCAGGATTTATCCGAAAGTTCTCGTAGCCGCAGTTTCAGCATTTCGGAATCCTTTTCGGTCATGCCCGCTCGCTAGAGCATCTTCCGATGTGGTGTAGCGCCCCAGGCTGTCGTAGGTCGGGAATCCCTTCCCGACATCGTCGTCGGCAAAGGATTGCCGACCTACAAGCTTGTTTGCGCATGCATTCTGGGTGTGCGTGCCGAGTTCCCGATTCACGCCACTATACTGCGGCGAAAAACGCTCCGAACGCCGGTACCGACTCGCCGTCCGGCATCGTACAAACATAACATCCCAATCTTGTCGAAATATCAGTCATGAACGATACGGTCTCTTCCGACTTCAATCCCCAGAACGTTTTTCATTCAAACGCGACCGACTCGGCGATTTCCAAACGGTTCCGCCGCATCGGCCTGATTACGATCGCCGCCGTTTATTTCCTGATCCTGGTCGGCGGCATCGTACGGGCATCCGGTGCCGGCATGGGCTGCCCCGACTGGCCCACCTGCTTCGGCCGCTGGATCCCGCCTACCGACGAATCCCAGCTGCCGCCGAATTACCACGAAATTTACGCCGAGCGCGGCTATGCGGATACCGAGTTCAATCCGCTCAAGACCTGGACCGAATACGTCAATCGGTTGATCGGCGTGAGTATCGGAGTGCTTATTCTGCTGACCTTGCTCTATTCAATTCCATATCTGAGACGAGACCGGGCGGTCTTCTTACTCGCCTTATCCGTATTCTTATTGGTCGGGTTTCAGGGTTGGCTGGGATCTGCGGTCGTCGCCAGCAATCTGCGGCCGGTCATGATTACCGCCCATATGGTGACCGCTTTCGTGATCGTGTGTCTCCTGATCTACGCGATCGCGAGATCGCAGCAGGACACGATACGGAGGCTCGATACTGGCGCGCTATCGTCAAAATTCAAAACGGTCTTGGCGGTAGCGATGGGGATGACGCTGCTGCAAATCACCATGGGAACCCAGATCCGGGAGTCGGTGGACGTCATCGCCACGACCTTTGATCAAGCCGAGCGCCACCTTTGGCGGGAGGAATTTCCGATCATTTTCTACATTCACCGCTCGTTCTCCTCCGTCATTCTCTTCACAAATCTCTGGCTCGTCTGGAATCTGGCACGACGCCTCGAACGCGGACACCTGCTTCGAAACTTCGGCTTGGCCCTGGGCGCCTTGGTGGTAGCCGCCATCGGCACGGGGGTAACGCTGGATCGTCTCGGATTTCCGGCTTTCGTACAGCCGATTCACCTCGTCCTGGCCAATCTGATCTTCGGAACCCAGTTTTTCCTGTTTATCGCATTGCGGTATTCGGAAAATCCGAGGGTCACGGCCGCAGCGCGCGTCGATTAGCCTGTAGAAACTATGCAGCGCCTAGCCTGCCAAGCTTGGCCTAGGTCGGGTTGAAGCGTTGCGGAAACCCGGCACAGCCGACGCTTGATCGAGGTCTAGTT
>NZ_JBDIVO010000422.1:0-3527 GCF_039794385.1 Methylocaldum sp.
ATCGTCGGTTTGTTCTAGCCCGCTCCTGGCCATTTTCGTCTGGAGTTCCGGAGCCGCCATTAGCGTCTTTGCGTTTTGGCTCGTGGTTTCGGTCACCCTGGCCCTGCCGCTGGTCATTCGGCTCGGTCTGGCCATCGGACTGATCCAAGCCACAATTCTTCTCTTGAGACACGTGATCGACCGACGTTTTTCACAAGCTCGCGCCGGCGTTCTCGTCGCGGCTCTGACGATACTCTGCGCCTCATCGCCAATATGGCTGAGCCCATGGCTGGAATGGTCGGGCGAGCACAGCCCGTTGATGGATCTGGCATTGGCCATGAGCCCGCCCACCTGCTTTGCCGTGGCGCTGGACTACGATTACTTGCGGAGCCCCTGGTTCTACAAGCACACGGCCTACGCCATGCATCGATACGAATACCCTTCGGCGGGCCTACTGATTTTCGTTTACGGATTCCTGTGCCTGGCTGCGGTACGGATAGACCGCCGATTCCGGAAAAGCAGTCCGAACGAACCGTTTGGAAAATTCCAACATGATACGTAATCGTCCGTTAATCCGAATAAAGAGCCAAACCATGAAATATCTGCCTATATTGGTCGCGTTGATGATGTCGGCGACGACGGTTTCCGCTGCCGCCAAGGAAACGAATAAATCGACGTCACGGAAAACCATCGAAAAGACCGTGATGCAGCAGGATGAAAAGCTCGCGGAAGAGGCCAAGCGTGCCATCGATCGAGGACTTCATTATCTGCGCGAGAATCAGGCGGAAGATGGTTCCTGGTCCAAGAACGTCGGCATAACCGCCCTGGCGCTGCGGGCATTTTTGGAAAGCCCCCGGAAATACACCGAGGACGACGGCGCCTTCATTACCAAGCCTGTCCAATACGTTCTATCCCGTGTTCGAGAGGACGGGGCGATCAGCGGTGAAATGCAGAATCTGAGCTACAACACAGCAGTCGCCATTACGGCGCTTCAGGCCACCGGAAATCCGAAGTATCAAGAGGCCATCAAAGGCGGCCAGAGTTTCCTGAAAAAACATCTGATCGACGAGGGGGAGGGCTATTCGAAGGACCATAAATATTATGGCGGCATAGGCTATGGCGGCGATGAACGCCCCGACCTCTCCAACGCCTACCTGGCGCTCGAGTCGCTGAAAGCCACGGCCTTGGATCCCAAGGACCCGGCCTGGGAAAAAGCCCTGGTGTTCATCAACCGCTGTCAAAACCGCAGCGAAAGCAACGACCAGACTTGGGCAGCCAACGACGGCGGCTTTACCTATATGCCCGGATACAGCCCGCACGAAGCCACCGCCTCCTATGGCGGCATGACCCACGCGGGTCTGCTCAGCCTGCTGTTTGCCGGCGCGGACAAGCAAGATCCGCGCGTTCAGGCGGCTTACGACTGGATTCGTAACCATTACAGCGTCGACGAAAATCCCGGAGCGCCTAATAAGCAGGGTCTTTATTACTATTACAACGCTTTTGCGAAGAGCATGTACGCCTACGGGGAAGCGGAAATTACCGACGGGAAAGGAAGCAAGCACAATTGGCGGGAAGATTTGATGCGCAAGCTCGTCAGCCTTCAGAATCCAGACGGTTCCTGGGTCAACTCGACCACGAAATGGTGGGAGGGCGACAAGAATCTGGTCACGGCATGGAGCATCATTGCGCTCAATTTGGCAGTGCGCTGAGTTTGACGCGATGATCGGCCGTCCGCTTCTGAAGTTGCTTCCCGTCTTCTTGGCGTTGAGCCTCGACGCGGGAGCGGACGAGCCGGAACAACTGACAGCGAAAATCGCTTGGGGCGGGTATTTTCGGAGCGGCGTCCGGACCGAGATCGGGCTCACCCTGATTTCCGCCGAGGGAGGCAGGGCCGCCGTTCGGCTCGTCTCCGGAGATACGGCCCCGATCGACGCGGCATTAGCGGTAGACCCCGGCACTCCCCGGTTTATCTCGATACCCGTCACGCCGTCCGCGGAACAACCGATTCGGATAAGCGGTTTCCTGCCGAACCGTCGGACTTTCGAAGCGGAGATCGCGGCCTCGTACCCGATCAGCGGCAGGGCGGTGGCGGTCGCGGCCGAAGGCGTCGAGACAAATAGCCTATTGGAATCCCTGGCCGGAACCGCCGCGGTCATAAGCGCGCACGCGTCCGACTTGCCCAGAATGGCTCAATCCTACCAGGTCGTCGACATGATTCTCCTGGGCGACCGGGAATTCGCCGAGCTCGATCCGGAGCAGTTCGAGGCTCTGTCGGACTATCTCCGGGATTGCGGGCGTCTCGTATTTCTGGGAGCGGAGGAAACCTGGGAAAACCTCGAAGCCGAGGCGGGATGCGGAGGTGCGTTCGCTATCCGCGCCGAACATCCCGGCCAGGGGGCGGAGCTTGCCGGTGAACTGCTCGACCGCGCGCAGCCGTCTCTGCCCGGCATTCAAGATCTCCGGGATTTGTCCGCGGCGCAGCCTCCCATGGCCTTGCGCACGGCGGCCGTTCTATTGTTTTGTTATTTCACCGCCTTGAGCGTGGCCGGCCTCACATCGTCGCGTCCCTGGCCCCTGTTTTTATTGCCCTTGGCTTTCAGCGCCTTGGCCGCGGCTTTGCTGACCGGCAAGCCGCCGGAGATGCGGCTGACCGGCTGGACCGAAACCAGCGTGGGAGACGACAACGCCCGTTTCGTCGCGCTCCTGACCGTGTCGGGCACCGGCCGCTGGCGAGGCAGGCTGCCGGCGCCGATCAAATTCTGGCTACCGAAGGCAGAGACCTACCCGGACATTCAATTGGACATCGACCGGCCCGAAACTCACGGGCTGGCGCTAAAGACCGAATTGTTTTCGTACGACGAGCTGCTGTTTCGGGGAACCATCCGCCGATTCCATCCGCCATTGACGCTCGATCTCGACCAGGATGCCGTCGCCGTCGCGAATCCCGGCGGAACGACTCAGCCGGCTGGACTGCTAGCCTGGGACGGCAAGCTGTTCGCTCTGCCGTCATTGCGTCCCGGCGAGCGCTGGTCTGCCGAGAACCAAGCTCCGGTCGCTCCTGACAGTCCCGAAGCCTACAAGCTGCGCCCCTACCTAAATCGGGATCGGATGGCGGCGCTGCTTATTCCCTATGCATCGCGCCTGTGGCGCGGGAACGAAGTGCCGGGCGATGCGGAATGGCTGCTTATCAAGGCCCGCTTATGAATTCGGTTCGCTTCGGTTTGTTGATGGCGCTGTTGTGCTGCGGACCCGTACTGATCTGGACGGCCGGACAATTAATGTCGGATTCGACGGCAGCGTCGGCGAAAACGGATGAGACGTTGAGAACTGCCGTCGAAGCGTTGTGGCTGGTTCAAGCTTGCGCGGCGGCGCTGATGGCAACGATGCCGGTCGAGAATGATCCGATTGAACACGCCCAAGGAATGCTGGCGTTCTGGCTCGTGCCGCTTCCCTTGCTTACCCTCGTTTGGGCAGGCGGTGCCGCGGATGCATGGATGTTGGCGAGAGGATTGGCGGCGGCTCTCGCATTCTCGTCGGCGCTTCTGGCC
>NZ_JBDIVO010000423.1:0-3522 GCF_039794385.1 Methylocaldum sp.
GCGAGCGAACGGTGCGATAGTCGCATCGTTAGCCGCATTGCAGGTGAACTGACACCGCTCAGTCCGTAGGTCGGCAATCCTTTGCCGACAGATCCGCTGTGTCGGCAAAGGATTGCCGACCTACTTAAGCGACCGTTTGCGATTGAAGGGGGGGAGAAATGCAGGCTAGACAGCATTCGGCCTCTAGCGGATACTTTCGCGCCATTTCCAGACGAAATCGGAGATTCACCATGGGTTTCATGCAAGACAAGCGTGCTCTTATCGTCGGTGTCGCCAGCAATCGGTCCATCGCCTACGGCATCGCGGAGGCGATGCGGCGGGAGGGAGCGGAAATCGCGCTGACTTATCAGAACGACAAGCTCAAGGAGCGCGTCGAAAAACTGGCGGCGGAACTGGGCGCGAAAATCGTCCTGCCCTGCGAAGTGGCGAGCGATGAGCAGATCGACGCGCTTTTCGACGAATTGGGCAAACGCTGGGACGGGCTCGATTGCATCGTCCATTCCGTCGCCTTCGCCCCTCGCGAAGCCCTGGAAGGCTCTTATCTCGACGCGGTAACCCGCGAAAATTTCCGTATCGCCCACGACATCAGTTCCTACAGCTTCGCCGCGCTCGCGAAAGCCGGCCGCAAGCTGATGGCGGGACGCAAGGGTTCGTTGCTGACGCTGAGCTATCTCGGTGCCGAACGGGCCATTCCGAATTACAACGTGATGGGCGTCGCCAAAGCCAGCCTCGAAGCCAATGTCCGTTATCTGGCGGCTTCCCTCGGCCCCGAAGGGATCCGCGTCAATGCCGTCTCCGCCGGAGCCATCCGTACCCTCGCCGCCTCCGGCATCGCCAATTTCCGCGAGATGCTGGCCAAAGGCGAACAAGCCGCTCCCTTGCGCAAGAACGTCACCATCGAGGAAGTGGGCAACGCCGCCGCGTTTCTATGCTCCGATCTCGCATCCGGCATCACCGGGGAAATCCTGTACGTGGACGCCGGCTACAACATCGTCGGCCTCTCCGGGATCTGATCTTCGTCATCGGCGGGCCGGGACGATCGTCCCGGCTTGCCCCTCGCCCCTTCACCGCGGCTTCTTGCGGGTTTCCGACCGCCCTGCTTGCCCTGGAATCGAACTCATTCCATTGGGCATTCGAGTGACCATTATGTAGGGTGGGTTAGCGGAGCGTAACCCACCGATTCGAGGTCGCTCGGCGGGTTACGGCCTCGCGGCCTAACCCACCCTACAAAAATTAATTCCTCATCGAAAGCGACTTTGAATGGGTCCGTATTCGTACGGCTATCGCTATCGAGATGACTGCCATTTAATTAAACATTTCGTCTACGGACTTCAACCATCGCGGCTTTCGAGGCTGCATTCAGCAAAGTGCCGATAGGGAGGAACGGACGATGCCAGAAAAAGCACTCGAAACGGTTCTGCGTGGATTCGCAATCCTGGGCCTGACCTTCACCGGCCTCGCGATGTGTCCCGCTCCGGCGAGGAGCGCCGAGGAATTTCAGCAGTTCATGGCGCGCATGAAGACCGCAAAGCTGGATGCCATGGAGCGCCATTTGAAGGCTCTCGACGAACGTTACGATCTCAGCGACAACCCCTCCAAAACAGTGACGATGACCCATGGCAAACCCATTCAGGAAGGCGTGCGGGTCAAACTGCGGGAGGTCATAACCTGGGAAGAATTAGTGGAAATGTCCCCTGAGGACATTCGAAAGCAAGACTTGTTTCCGAAGGGGTTCATGCCTCTGCCCCACCCCAATCCCGCCGAGGGCGGCATCGTGTTCAGCAAAAATTTCATAGAAGCCGTCGAGGAGCAAGAAGGCCGGGATCTCACCCGTTTCGACGTGGGCTTCGACATTCCGGATCGCTTCCAACCGGAACTCCCGTCTCCGCTCTTTCTCAAGACACGGCCGGACCTGGGCGATGTCTCTCGAAGCCGCTTGATAACGCTATCCAACTACCGCGAACTTTTCGACGGCATCATCAATGCGGAACAGCTGGAAGGGCTGCGGCTCTTGCTCACACCTTTTCCCCAGCAGCAGTTCAACGCCACCGATGACCGCCGTACCGAAGATCCTTCTTCCGGAGTCGCCTGTTTCGACTGCCATGTCAACGGCCACACCGGCGCGGCCATACAGACGGCATCGAGCACCCGGCCGCGGGAACCCGGCCGTCGCATCGACACGCGGAGCCTCAGGGGCGTCGACGTCCAGCAGTTGTTCGACACCCAGGGCCGACTGAAAAGCATCGAGGACCGCTCGGAATTCGAACTGGAGACGGCTTATTTCGACGGAGACGCTGAAGCCGCCAAAAGAAAAGAAGCCCACATGGTCGAACGAGCCGACGAAGTGCGCCTCATGGCCGAGTTTCAAAAACTCATCGATTTTCCGCCGGCGCCCAGGCTCGATACGTCGGGCAAACTGGACCCGCAAAAAAACAACGACGAGGCCGCGCTCCGAGGGCAGGAACTTTTTTTCGGCAAAGCCCAGTGCGCGACTTGCCACACACCGCCCCACTATACCGACAACCAGACCCATGACCTGAAGGTGGAACGGTTTTACCGACCCGGAATCACCACCAGCCAAGCCACTTCGACGGACGGCTCCGTCAAGACTCCGCCTCTGCGCGGCATCAAGGACTCGCCGCCCTATCTGCACGACGGCCGCTTGCTGACGCTGGAAGACACGGTGGAATTCTTCAACCTGGTGCTCGGACTGAAACTCACCAAGTCCGAGAAAGAGGATCTGCTCGCGTTTCTGCTAACGCTGTAAAGCATTCGTCGCATCCTCCATATCGATGCTTGCGCATTTCTCGAAAGCCCAACTATACTGCTTATAAAAGCACTGCTTTTATAAGCCATGAAGAACACGACTCCGCGCCAACAGGAAATACTCGACCATATCCGCCAAACCCTGCGCCAGAGCGGCGTACCGCCGACCATCGCGGAAATTGCCGATGCGCTGGGTCTCAAATCCACGAATGCCGTGCGCGGCCATCTTCAGGCATTGGCCCGAAAAGGTCTGATCGAGCTCATGCCCTCTCTGGCGCGGGGTATCCGGCTGCTGGAATACCAGGCTCCGGCCGACGCCCTGCCCGTCATCGGCAGAGTCGCCGCCGGCCGGCCGGTGCTGACAGAAGCCCATATCGAGAAATATTGCCGCCTCGGCCCGGAATTGTTCCAGGGCAAAGCGGATTACCTGCTCCGCGTGCGCGGTCTCAGCATGCGCGATGCGGGCATTCTGGAAGGCGATCTTCTGGCGGTGCAGCGCACCGACCAGACCCGCAGCGGCCAAATCGTGATCGCCCGCATCGGCGACGAAGTCACGGTAAAACGGCTGCGGCTCGAAGGCTGATGTCCGTCAGGCAGATCACGCCGCTCATCGCAAAGGCCAGCAGGCCATCATCTGCCAGCGCCAGCGCGCTGAGGGCAGCCTGAACCGGTGGCATATCGGCCAGCAGCTGTACCTGGAACGCCTCGGCCACAAGTTCGATGGCAAAGCGCTGGCGAATGGGCGTCAGGTCAATC
>NZ_JBDIVO010000424.1:0-3484 GCF_039794385.1 Methylocaldum sp.
CATGGCTGGCTGAACCACGCAGCAATGGTGCCGTACACCACCGGCTTCATGGCGACATGCTTCACCAGATCGGGCCGAATCTTTCGGTAAATCTTGATCAGATCGGCAATCACCCGGAGTTCCGCCATCGGATTGCGGCCGCGCCGCGACAATTCGAGCGGAACGACATGGACGCCTCGCGCTTCGATGATAGCCCTGTGCTGCCGTACCCGCGTCACCACGTAGACCTGGTAGCCTGCGTCACGGGCGGCAGTCACGTGGGGCAGCCAATGCGAGCAAACGAACCAGTCTTCGGTAACGAAAAATAAAAGTTTCTTGTTCAAAACGGCTTGGCTCAATGACCTGGAAAGGCGGAACGTCGTCTTTTCGTATGGCCCGTGTCTTGGTTGCCTGTTCGCACTCGACCCGCAGCCCGTCGCCCCGAAACTCGCGAAGAAAGACTCAAGAAAATAGGACAGTATAATACCCGATGGCGCGAACTTGATCGGTTCAGGGTCAGCATCCGCCGCTTCGTGCCGCAACCGAAAAACGATCGGTCGCGCGCTCGCGCAAACCCATTCAAACCTTATCGGAATCAATGATCGCAAAACCGAGGTTCGGGAAAGACCGGACCTTTTTTTATCTCGTTCGCAACGCAATAGGCACTTTCAGCCTCCGAGCGGTCGGCATCGGCCTGTCGTTCACGGCTCAGGCGATTACCGCGCGGTTCATGGGTTCCGACAATTACGGGCTATTCGTGTACGCCCTCGCCTTCACCCCGGTCTTATCCTGGCTGGCCCAACTGGGCATGGTACATACCTCGATCCGGTACGTCGCGATTTACAACTCGCAGGAAGACTGGGGCGCCATTCGAGGTTTCATGGCTTTCGCGACGCGCAGCACGCTCGGAGCTTGCCTTGTCGTCGGGTCAGCCGCAGCGATGATCGGCTGGCTGCTGAAAGACACAATGGACGATCTGCATCGTTATGTTTTCATCCTGGCTTTCCTCCATGTGCCTTTCATGTCCTTGTCCGAATTGCGCGTGGGCGTTCTCCGCGGCCTGCTCAAAATCAGTTTCGCCGAACTCCCGGAAAACCTCGTTCGCCCCCTGCTCCTGATCATTCTGCTGTCGGCGATTTATTTCGGGTTTCACGACTTCGTCGATCCCGTGACGGCAATGCTGATCAGCCTGGCCGTAGCCATGACCAACTTCCTGCTGGGCAGCGCATGGCTTCGGCAATCCCTGCCGGGAGGCGTTTCCGGCAGCCTGCCGTCCTATCGAAAAAAAGAATGGCTGACCATGGCCGTTCCCATGTTCGTCGTCGTCGGCATCCAGCTGCTGATCAGCCAATTGGACATCCTCCTGATCGGATCGATGGTGGGCACGCGGGAAGCCGGTTCGTATGCGGTAGCGGCCAGAGTCGCAGATTTCGCAGCTTTCGGCTTGGTCGTGGCCAGCAGCGTAACCGCGCCTTTAATCGCCGCACATTGGAACAATCGCTTGATTCCGGACCTCCGGCGGCTACTGAAAATCACCACAATAGGCAATGCCTTGTTCGTTTTGACGGCCGCCTCATTCATTGCCGGCACCGGAAAATACATACTCGGTATTTTCGGAGCATCGTTCGTGGATGCTTACCCTCTTCTGATCATGCTCCTGGCCGGAAAATCGCTGTACGCTCTGACCGGACTCGGGACCATCCTGCTGACCATGACCGGACATCAGAAGGAAGCCACGTGGCTCATGGGCGGCGGCTTGGCCGTGCAACTGCCTTTAGAGCTGTATCTCATCGGCGAACACGGCGCCATGGGCGCGGCTATTGCCAGCGCGATCGCGGTCGCCGGCATAAACCTTTCAGCGCTGGTAATCGTCAAAACCAGGTTAAAATTGAGCCTCATCGGCTAAACGCCAACAACAAAAATCAACGATGAACATGGATCTAGCGATCAGCCCGATACCGCCTTTCGTCAAAGCCGCCAAAGCCGTGACGCGGCTTATTCCGCCCGTTTGGCGGTTTAGCGGAATTAGCAACCGCATCGTCAAACCCTTGGTCTGCTCGTTCATCTCTGGGGCCTGGTTTCGCTCCACCATCTGGACTTATCGGGGACGCGACATCGAGATGATCGTCGATCCGTCCGATTGCGTGGGCGGCAATCTGTTCTTCATCCCGCACATGTACGACCGGTGGGAGCGAAAATTCCTGATGAAGCGTTTGCCGAGAGGCGGCGTATTCGTGGACGTGGGCAGCAATATCGGCGCCTACGCGCTGTTCGCCGCGGAGATCGTCGGCGCATCCGGCAAGGTGATCGCCTTCGAGGCGGCGACGGAAAATTTCCGACTCCTGCGAAAAAATATCGAAATCAACGGCCGGAACAGCGTGATCGCCGCCTATCAAATCGGCATCTCGGACAAGAAGGAGATGCTGCGGCTAGGGCTCAATCGGCAAGGCAACCGAGGCGCCAACAGTTTCCTCAAGGCCGAGGGAGAGACGGAGGAGGTCCAGTGCTATTCCTTGTATGACGCTTTGCAGATGGCTGAGGTGAAAAAGATCGATGTCCTGAAGCTGGATATCGAAGGATTCGAATATCCGGTCCTGAATCGGTTTTTCGATGACGTCAAAAGAGCTCCGCAGCTTAAACCAGCCTACATCCTGGTCGAGATCGAAGGCGGTCCGCAAACGGCCGAGCGGAAACAACTATTACGATCCCTCATTTCGGACAACGGGTACCGCATTCTTCGGGAGCGGGAAAATACCCTTTTCGAGCGGTCTGCCTGATCGGTTCGACGATGCCATCATACTCATTCACGGTCTTCACCCCGACCTACAACCGGGCTCGGTTGCTGACCGAGGTTTTTGAGAGCCTCAAGGCGCAGACGTTTACCGATTTCGAGTGGATCATCGTGGACGACGGCTCCACCGACGATACCCGTGCACGAGTCATGGAATGGCAAGCCAACGCCGGCTTCCCTATCGTCTACGTTCATCAGGAGAATCGGGGAAAGCATGTGGCGATCAATCGGGGGTTGGACCTGGCATCCGGCGAGTTTTTTCTGATTCACGACTCGGACGATTTTCTTCTGCCCCACACTTTGAAACGATTCCACGAAATCTGGCATGCCATTCCTCCCGACGAACGAAAATCCTTGGGAGGCGTAATGGGATTGTGCGCTTATCGCGACGGGAGCATCGTCCCGAAAAGGTTTCCCCGAGACGCCATGGACATGAGCCATCGGGAATACTGGTTCGAAATGAACATGAAAGGCGACAAGTGTTATTTCGTCCGGACCGACCTGCTGCGCCAATATCCTTTTCCGGAAATTCCCGGCGAAAAGTTCATGGCGGAAGCCATCGTCTTCAATCGAATCGGCGAAAAATTCCGCTGCGTCAACGAAGTGATGCGGATCATCCGGTATCTGCCCGACGGGTTGACTGCCAAAGGGAGGGCAATACGTTTTCGAAACCCGAGAGGCGCTCGGCTTTATTACGGCGAAGCGGTACGCTTG
>NZ_JBDIVO010000425.1:0-3482 GCF_039794385.1 Methylocaldum sp.
AACGAGGCATACACGCAACCATGCATTCGGCGACTCGAAGCTCGGAATCGTGCCGGTCAGGCGCAGCAGAACGCCGCCCCCCGCGAGCACAGCCCCCGCTTGGAATGCTCCACCCGGCCGGTGCGCGCCCGCCCATAACAGATATCCCGCAGCGAGAACGATGAGCGGAACTATCAAGCGACTCAGAGCCGCGAGCACGGGGCTCGAATCGGGCGCGGCGTCGGGTATGGAGGCGGGGCCTGGAGGCCGGAATGCCAGGATTCCCAGCACGGCCAACAACAGCACGGCAATCTCCAGAAGAGTGTCGTAGCCGCGATAATTCAGCAGCACGGCCGTTACCGGGTGTCGGACGCCGCTTTCCTCCAGATGCGCTTCGACGAGTTCCGCCAAGCCGAAGTCCGGGCGGGAAAGCGCGACTATCGCGGCGCTAAGGCCGATGCCCAAGATCCAAGCGAGCGCGGCGGCGATCTGTCGGATCGGTCCGTACACCGCGCTCATGATGGGTTCCTTCCCGCACGCCGGCGTCCTCGTTTACCGGTGATGTGCGCCACGGCGTCAAGCATCAGGGCTCCGGTTAGCCCGGTCCCGATGGCGGTTTCGGCCAGGGCGATGTCCGCAGCGTGCAACCTTATCCAGGCCAGCGTCATCAGAAGGCCGAAGGCGATGAACAGCACCACCGCACTGAACAGATCAGGGGTTGTCACGGTCCGCCAGGCAATCCAAATCAGGATTGCAGCCAACGAAAAATCCAGTATTTCGCCGAGCATCACTGTGGTTCCTGCCAAGTGGAAACTCTGGCCCGGTGTTCGGACCGCAGGGTATGGCGGGCGAGCAGATGGCAGGCCGTGGCGCTGGCCGGCAGCGCGAGCAGCCAGATCAGCAAGAGTTTCAGTATCACCGCCCAGGATTCGGTCTGCAGCATCAGACCGAAAATGACCAGGCCTAACCCTAAATTATCGGCTTTGGTGAGGGCATGAATTCGGGTGTACGTATCGGGAAAGCGCAAGAGACCGACGGTTCCCGCAAAAAAGAATGAAACGCCAAGAAACAGCGAGAAGGCAGAAAGCCATTGAAGCGCAATCTCGTTCACGACTCGTCATCCCCGTCGCTGCGATCGGAAAACCGCCTTACGAACGCCACTGTCGCAAGCACCGCGAGCAGCACGAAAGTCAAGGCGACATCGCGGAGCGCCGGCAAGTTTTGCGCCTCCGCCAACAACAGCAAGACCGCTACGCCGGTCGTGCCGAACAACTGTGCCGCCAGCATGCGATCGGCCGAGGTAGGACCGCGCACGATCCGGAGCAATCCGGCGGCGATGTTGAGGAGCAGAAAGAAAGCGAGCGCCAGGTTCAGTTCAGGCATGGGGCGTATCCCCGGCTTGATTCAAGGAGAGGCCGAACAGAGCCGCAACCCGTTCTTCCACCGTTCGCAGGGATTCGAGAATGGGCAGCCCCTTGTCTAGGACATGAACCTGCAGCCGCTGCTCGTCCAGTTCGGCGACCAGGGTGCCCGGCAGCAAATTGACGGTGTTGATGAGAAGTACGCAGGCCGCCTCGTCTGTCAGCCGCAGGGAAAAATCCACGAATGCCGGCGCCAGAGGCATTTTCGGATGCAAGGCGCGCCGCGCGACATCGATGCCGCCGAGCAGCGAGTGCCAGAGAAAGAAACCGAGAAAACGGGGCAGACCGTACAGGGGCCTGTATCCGGACGGATTGATGAGGAAGCTTGAAACAAGCGCGATGAGAATGACCGGCACGCCGAAGGCCCAGGCCGACGACCCCTCCGTCAAGGCCCACCAGCATAACGCCAGGAACAGAATGCGCTTGAGTCCTGATTTGACGAAAAAATCGAACATGACCTCGACTTTCCATGTCAACCGAGGCCCCATCATATCAGATCGACCGGAGCGCTCCATCCTCTTTTGATAACGCGCAGAAGCCCACCTATGGGGCTCGCGTAGGGTGCATTAGTCTCAGCGTAATACGCCGAAAGGGATATCCCCATGCGGCGAAATGCGCGAGTACGCTATTCCGCCGCATGGGGACAGAAGTGTCGATTGGGCCGCAATAACGCCGGTTACCCTATCAGGTCTCTGTCTTACCGGCGAAGCCCCACCCGCCCGGTTCGTATTTAACCTCCATGTAGCGCTTGATATCCGCCGTGTGCTCTCGTATATCTTCCAGGTTTTTAAAGCTCGAAGGGTCATCCAGCGCTTTACGCCATACCCTCGTCTGGACCGTGCCGAGCACGAAGTATTCCTTGCCGGTTTCATCGCGAGTGCGCTCCGGGAACATCGTTGTCAACACGCTGTCCAGCTCATCCTGGTGGGCGATGATGAACTCGCATTTCGGACAGTATCGACAGGTTTTGCCGAGAACAAAAAGTCCGTGGCCAGGCACAACAATCAACAGCGGAAACTTTCTCGGATAAGTCAACCGTTCGCACTTCGGACAACGGCTGAAGCGCGTTTCCTTGTACGGGTTGAGTGCGAACAGGTAGCGCGGCGGTAATTTGCCGAAACGTTTCTTGGCCATGGCACGTCATCCTTAATGCTGTAGAAACAGTGCCGCACCTGAGCGTTTTCATCCCGGTATCCCTTACCGAGTCGTAGGTCGGCAATCCTTTGCCGACGGAGTTCATAGGATGCGCTGAGGTACGACAAATCGGCAGGGCGAGGCGCAACGTGGCGAGGCCGATTTACTCGTCTCATCCATGAGACTCGCCCTTCGGGCCGTGCTTCGCACGTTCCAATTCGCTCCGAGCGAATTGGTGCACGGCAAAGCCGCCCGAAGGGTGCCGGACCGCATCTTTCGAGTCATTCACCTGCATCAAGTTCGAATTCCCCTGAATGCCCCCACGTGGCTGGATAAAAACCTCGTTCCACAAAGTGGTGAAAGCTCGAATACGGCCAATCGGTAATCCGCTTTGCCCAGCCATGTTTGACAGGGTTCCAGTGGATGCAATCCATGTGGCTGTTAAAGTTACCTGATCGGTGATCAAATGCGCCCAAAACCGGCGTTGCCATAAACCGCGTTCCCGCCGTTTGCCACGACTTTCCGACACGCGCTCGCTTTTCTCGACGGCACGGAAAAAATGCCCTTTGAGCAAATTCCAGCCCGCGTAGGGCGCATTAGCTTCAGCGTAATGCGCCGAATGGAAGGTTCTCCATGCGGCGGAATACGCGGGTACGCTATTCCGCCCTACACGGGCTTGCGCCCGCAGAACGTCATTTTCATGAGTAGAGGCATTGAATAGGCCAAGGTTCTCGGCAGTTTCTTTGTGAAAGCGCGTGAGACTCACCTTGACTCCTAACGAACAAATTCAGCCGCCGCGTTAGCGGTCGGCTGGAATGCCGAGTGTACGCCCGACATGGGCATGAACTGATGGGGTGAGAGTCCCCTGTAGGAGTACCTGTAATGCCCATTCTTTGGGCCAATGTAACTACTAGCCGACGGCAAGGGCAACTCCGCGAGGAGTGGTCT
>NZ_JBDIVO010000426.1:0-3480 GCF_039794385.1 Methylocaldum sp.
CACGAAGCCAGCACCTCCAAGATCAGCGAGGACCAGCTGTTCTTCTGCATGCAGCGTGGCCTGTCCGCCGAGGACGCGGTATCGATGATCGTGAACGGCTTCTGCAAGCAAGTGTTCAAGGAGCTGCCCATGGAATTCGCCGTGGAAGCCCAGGCGCTCTTGGGAATCAGTTTGGAAGGCAGCGTAGGCTAGTATCCCGGTCGATCCATCCAACAGAATAAACCTCAGGTAAGTCAGTTATGCTCAAAATCGAGAATCTCCACGTCCGGGTCGACGACAAACCCATCCTCAAAGGCATCAGCCTGGACATCAGGCCCGGCGAGGTCCATGCCATCATGGGACCGAACGGCTCCGGCAAGAGCACGCTGTCCCACGTGCTGGCCGGTCGCGCGGGTTATGAAGTCACCGATGGAACCGTGAGCTATCTCGGTCGGAATCTTCTGGAGATGAAACCCGAGGAGCGCGCCCGTGAAGGCGTTTTTCTCGCCTTTCAATACCCGGTGGAAATCGCCGGCGTCAGCAATATTTATCTCTTGAAGGCCGCCCTGAACGCCATCCGCAAACATCGGGGCCTGAGCGAAGTCGACGCCATGGACTTCCTGAAACTGGTCAAGGAGAAGATCAAGGCAGTAAATCTGGACGAGCAGTTCCTATACCGCGGCGTCAACGAAGGCTTCTCCGGCGGCGAAAAGAAGCGCAACGAAATCCTCCAGATGGCGGTGCTCGAACCGAGCCTGTGCATTCTCGACGAAACCGACTCCGGGCTCGACATCGACGCGCTCAAGCTGGTGGCGGACGGCGTGAATGCCCTGCGTTCTCCGGACCGCTCCTTCATCCTGGTCACCCATTACCAGCGCCTGCTGAACTACATCAAGCCGGATCAGGTTCACGTGCTCGCCCACGGCCGGATCATGAAATCGGGCGATGCCAGCCTGGCGCTGGAACTGGAAAAGAAAGGCTACGGCTGGGTCGATCAACTGACGTCTGCGGGTGCCTGATATGAGCGCGGCTCAGCACTACGTCGAACACTATCGCGAATTGGCATCGAAGCTGCCGGGCGAGCATCTGCCGTGGCTGCGCCGGCTGCGGGAAGAGGCCCAAAGCCGCTTCTCCGCCAGCGGCTTTCCCTCGCCGCGCGAGGAAGAGTGGAAATACACCAATGTCGCCACCCTGGAGAAGAAGCTGTTCGTGCCGACTGTGGGCGCGCCCGCAGGCGCGACGGATACGAACGCTCTGGCGCGGCTCCGTCTGGAAGGTGCCTGGTTGCTGGTCTTCGTCGACGGCGTTTATTCCGCCGAACATTCCGTGACTGCCAACCTTCCCGAGGGCGTAATCGCGACATCTCTGGCCAACGCGCTGGAACAGTATCCCGATCTGATCGAGGGCTTACTCAACCAAGTGGTTCCGGAAGTAGCTCACGGCTTTATCGCCTTCACCACCGCGTATTTCAGAGACGGCGCATTCGTGCACATCCCGGCCGGCAAGGTTCTGGACAGACCCTTGCAGGTGATCCATTTCTCGACACGCCCGGACGGACTGTCTGTGACCCGCAATCTCGTCGCGCTGGAGCAGAATGCCGAAGCCAGCCTCGTTGAAACGTATGCGGGTATCGGAGACTCAAGCTATCTCACGGCCTCGGTCACCGAAATCTCGGTGGGCGAGAATGCGGGATTCGACCATTACAAGCTTCAGAGCGAGACCGCCAAGAGCTATCACTTCGGCGGCATTTACGCGCGAGAGGCGCGCTCGGCCCGACTCCGCCAGCATCATCTTGCTTTCGGCGGCCTTTTGGCTCGTACCGAGATTCACGCTCAATTGGGCCATGCGGCGGAGTGCGAACTGGACGGACTGTTCCTCGCGACCGGACGGCGGCATCTGGACACCCAGACCCTGATCCATCACCGGGCACCCTGCGGCACCAGCCGCGAAACCTACCGCGGCATCGCCGGGGATCGCGCGCGGGGCGTCTTTGCAGGGCGCATCGTCGTTCACCCGGAAGCCCAGAAAACCGACGCCGAAATGAGCAACCGCAACCTGCTCTTGTCGGAAGACGCCGAGATCGACAGCAAGCCGCAGCTGGAAATTCACGCGGACGACGTGAAATGCGCTCACGGCGTGACGGTAGGGCAACTCGATCCGGAGGCCATTTTTTACCTCGAATCGCGCGGCGTGGATGAACCGACGGCGCGCAATATGCTCACCTTCGCCTTTGCCAATGAAATGGTCGAAAAGATACGGTTAAGCAGTCTCAAAAGACTGGTTCAAAGCGAACTGTTGTCTTTTCTGCCGCAATCCGACATCCGAAAGGATTGGCTATGAACAAGGTTTCCGCTTCCCAAGCCGTTATGACACAGAATCCAGCACATTCCGCTCCAAGCGCGGCCAGCCTGAAAACTCGGCCGAACTCGGTCGGTTATAACGTCGCGAAACTTCGCGAGGACTTTCCGATTCTCCGCCAAACGGTGAACGGTAAACCGCTGGTCTATCTAGATAACGCCGCCACCACGCAAAAGCCCACAGCAGTTATCGATTGCATCCGCCGGGTTTACGAGAACGACTACTCCAATGTTCACCGCGGCGTGCATACCCTGAGCCAGCGCTCGACCGATCTCTTCGAAGGTGCGCGCGAGAAGCTACAGCAGTTTCTCAATGCCAAGCACAGCCACGAAATCGTGTTCGTGCGGGGCACCACCGAAGCCATCAATCTGGTTGCCCAAAGTTTCGGCCGCAGCACCTTGAAAGAAGGCGACGAAATCCTCATCACCGCCATGGAGCATCACTCCAACATCGTCCCCTGGCAGATGCTGTGCGAACAAACCGGCGCAAAGCTGAAGGTCGCTCCGATCGGCCGAACCGGCGAACTTCTGCTGGACGAATTCGAGCAACTCCTGTCGCCGCGCACCCGGCTGGTCTCGGTCTGCCACATGTCCAATGCGCTGGGAACGATCAACCCGGTCAAAGCCATCATCGAATTGGCCCATAGCCGGGACATTCCGGTGCTTCTCGACGGCGCGCAGGCGGCGCCTCACATGGCGGTGGACGTCCAGGACCTGGACTGCGACTTCTACGCCCTGTCCGGGCACAAGCTGTACGGTCCGACCGGCATCGGCATTCTCTACGGCAAGGAAAAATGGCTCGAGGCGATGCCGCCTTATCAGGGCGGCGGCGACATGATCCGCCGCGTCACTTTCGATAAAACCGAGTACAACACCCTGCCTTTCAAGTTCGAAGCGGGCACGCCGAACATCGTGGACGCGATCGCCCTGGGCATGGCGGTGGAATATCTCGAGACCATAGGCATGGATGCCATCGCCGAGTACGAGAACCAGTTGTTGCAATACGCCACGGAACGGGCCCTCGAAATTCCGCAATTGACTATCGTCGGCACCGCAGAACGGAAAGGCGCCATCCTGTCGTTTACGCTGGAGCGCATACACCCCCACGACATCGGCACGATTCTGGATCACCTCGGCATCGCCA
>NZ_JBDIVO010000427.1:0-3472 GCF_039794385.1 Methylocaldum sp.
CGACCTACGTTACGAGGGCTCATAAGTCGGCGATCTTGCCGATGTACGGATTGAAGAGAGAGGTGATGTCATGCTGGATACGGTCATAGTCGGAGGCGGATTGTGCGGCTTGGCGCTGGCCGCCGATCTGGAGCGCCAAGGGCGATCCTATCTCCTGTTCGAGGCTCGCTCTCGCCTGGGCGGGCGCATTCTCTCGGTGCCCTCGACGACATCCGGGATGGCGCTGGACTTAGGTCCGACCTGGTTCTGGCCGGACATCCATCCGCGCATCTCGCGCCTGGTGGCCGATCTGGGACTCGCCTCCTTCGCCCAGCACGACCAGGACGATGTCCTCGGCCTCAAGAACGCGGACGGCAAGCTCGAATCCCTGGGCAGTGCTCCGGTCCATAATGGCGCCATGCGATTGGAAGGCGGCATGGCGGCTTTGGTGCATGCCCTCGTGGACCGGATTCCCGAAAGCCGGCTGCGCCTGGAACAGGCGCTTATTGCCGTGGAAGAGCGGGGCGATCGCGTCGCTCTCCATTTTCGCTGCGGCAATGCCTTATCGGTAGTCGAAGCTCGCCGGGCCGTACTCGCCATTCCGCCCCGTGTGCTGGAGGAGCAGGTCCGGATGGAACCCGCGCTCGACGACGAACTGCGCCGGGCGATGCGGGAAACGCCCACCTGGATGGCCGGAGAGGCCAAGGCCATGGCGGCCTTCGCTCGCCCCTTTTGGCGCGAGGCGGGCTTGTCCGGCAACGGTTTCGCCCGGCATGAGCAGGCGGTACTCGGCGAGATTTTCGACGCCTGCGACGCCACCGGAGAGAAGGCCGCCCTGGGAGGCTTCGTCGCGCTGTCGCCGGAGCAGCGCGAGGCGTTTAGAGTGGGCATGCCGATGCTGATCCGGAGCCAGTTGGTCCAATTCTTCGGCTCGGAGGCGGAGCTGGGCGAACAGCATTATCAGGATTGGGCGACGGAACCGTTCACCTGTAGCCGACTGGACCTCGTGCCGCCGGATCAGCACCCGGAATACGATAATCCTGTCCTGAGCCGGGCGTACTGGGACGGAAAGCTTTTGTTCGGCGCTTCGGAAACCGCCCGCTACGGCGGCGGCTATATGGAAGGCGCACTGGAGGCCGCCGCGCGGATTCAGCGGCAGTTGGCGGAAGTTCCGGTCAACTCGACCAACTCCAACAGCCTCGCGCGCTTCCGCGAATGGGTGAGCGGCCAAAGGCCCGCCGCCCTCGAGCATTACCAGCGGAGCCTGCACCGCCATCTCTCCACTCAGCAGCGGGATCAATTGACTCAACTCTCACTGTTGGAGACGGTGGAGGACATTTACCGCGAAGCCTTGCGGCAACTCGATGAACTGCCTCTCGAAGGGGGCTCGGTGGCTGTCGTCGCCGGCCGGTCGGACCTCACCCCTCCGATTCTTGCGCCGTTCACGGGATTCAACGATGCGCTGATCGACGAGGCGCTGCGCTTCAATCGCAGCTCGTGCGCCCTGTCCAACTTTCCGGTAGAGCACGATCCGTCGCCCGATTACGTGCAGACCATCCGCAGGGATCTGGCCGCCGCTTGGCGCGAATTCGCGCTTACGGTCAACGCCCGAATCGTGGCACGCACCGCGGCTCCGGAGCTGGCCGACTGCGCATGAGTGCGTTGGTTTAATTTCAGGCGAAAGGGCAGCGAGGCGTGCTCGGAACAAAACGCTTTTCAAGGTTCAGAAAGCCATGATCTATATCGTCGAAATTCCCCATGAAGGCCGGGCGTCCGCGTGGTTCGCATTCGACCGGGACGATTTCGTCCGCAAGGTCCGGGCCGCGAAAGAATCCGGAGACACCACGGTCTTCGCCGCGCTGAGCCCGCGCCAGCGTCTCGAAGCGGCAAGCCTTGCGCCCGACTCACCCGGCGCCCGGGCGGCGCAGCCGGCCGTTTTCGACGATGCGGACCGCCACGGCTGGGACACCGTGCTGTACCGGGCCGATTTTCTTCTGAGCCCCGGTCTCTGGCAGGCCGAGCCGGTATCGGAACTCGAGGCTTGCGCCGCCGCCGTCGCCCACGAACGGAAAGCCTGCCGCGTGTATCTGTCCGATAACGCCGCGGTGGCGGCGCTGTATGGAGACCCGCTCTATGACGGACGGGAAGGGTTTTACGCACACATGGCCCTGCGCGAGCAGCTCATCGCCATGGAAGCCATTTCGGACGATTTATGACGGTCGAACAACTGATAACTGCCTTGCTGGAAATGCCGAAAAACGCGGTCGTGCTTTACGAAGGCGATGCCGGCTACGCTCTTGTCGGCGGCCTGCATTTGCAGGAAAACGGAAACGAGCTGCCGGATGAGGTTATCCTGTTTCCCGATATGAACGAATGAGGCTAGGGATACCAGGCTCGATGGATGCCACGGCTGTGCTGTTTGCCAACGAAGCCTTCTATCACGCGTTTTCCCAGCGCGATTTCGACGCCATGGAGCGGTTGTGGGCGCGGGAGTGGCCGGTGCTCTGCATTCATCCCGGCTGGCCGGTGCTGACCGAACATGCCGCCATCATCGAAAGCTGGCGGCGTATTTTCCAGAATCCGGCGACCGGCACGGTAACTCCGCATTACGCCAGAGCCTTTGTCTACGGCACCGTCGCCACGGTGGTGTGCTACGAAGAAATTCAGGGAGCGCTGCTGGTCGCCAACAATACGTTCGCGATCGAGAGGGACGAGATCCGCATCGTCCATCACCACGCATCCCATTGCGCCAATCCGCCGCCGCCGGAACCTAAGGCCGCACCGGCGGTGCAGTAGTGCGCCGGGATAGTTGAGGTCTTATTCAATTCGGCATTCGAGTGGACATTGATCGTAGGATGGGTTAGGCCGCCAGACCGCAACGCACCGAGCGGCCTCGGACCTGTCCTGAGCCAAGTCGAAGGGGCGGTGGGTTACGCTCGGCTAACCCACCCTACAAAAATGAATTCCTTCATTGAAAACGATTTGGAATTATTTCGGCTAATTAAGTTAGGTGGTCAAATGCAAAGCACGATCAGGCAAGAAACGATACCCCAACGAACCATCACGATAGAAGGCGAGCACGCGAAACTGGCGTCCCCGGAAGAGATTGCCGATGGCATTCGGGCGGCCGTGGAGGTGTTCGAGCGCAACGGCGTCGATCCGCTGGATTGCGCCGCGGCGATCGAAAAGCTCGAAAAGGATGAGTTGCTCAACCGTGACGAAGCCTTGCTCTGCGTCATCTGGGATCAGGCCGAGGAAGCAGCCTTCAGAGCCGTTACCGTGGGTTGGCTAAGCCGCGCCGTGGACATTCGGATCGCGGTTTCCTGAGCGATAGAACAGAACTGTCGGCAAGGGATTGCCGACGGATCAACATCGTCAAGTAGGTCGGGAATCCTTTCCCGACGCGGCTGAGCTCGGCAGTCGTACTTCGCTCTTTCAGCGCCCCTGTCGCTTCCGACGAACGACGTTTGTCGCGCATGCGGTATGATCCGCC
>NZ_JBDIVO010000428.1:0-3457 GCF_039794385.1 Methylocaldum sp.
GGCGATCTCGGTTTCCTGGCTGCGTTCGAATTCGCCGGCGTAATGAGCCACGTCGGTGGACGTGCCGCCCATGTCGAAGGTGACGATACGATCGAAGCCGGCGAGACGGGAGACCGCCACCGCGCCGACGATGCCGCCGGCGGGACCCGACAGAATGCTGTCCTTGCCCTGGAACCGGTGGGCATCCGCCAATCCGCCGTTGGACTGCATGAAAAGCAACTTGAGCTTGTGATCTTGTTGCACTTCATGGGCTGGGCCGATGCCCAAGCCGGCGGCGACTTGATCGACATAACGGCGTAATACCGGCGACAGATAAGCATCCACCACCGTGATGTCGCCCCGCCCGATCAATTTCATGGCGGGACTCACGCGGTGGGAGAGGGAAATCTGGGTGTAGCCGATTGCCTTGGCCAGCTTTTCCAGTACGAGTTCGTGATCGGGCGTCCGCCAGGCGTGCATGAGCACGATGGCGATCGATCGGAAACCTTCCCGGTAGGCCCCGGTCAATTGTTGTTCCGCTTCGCCGAGATCCAGCGGCTCCAGCTCCGAGCCGCGGGAGTCGTGACGCCCGGTGATTTCGGCGACCTTTTGGTAAAGCGGTTCGGGGCGGCGGATATTCAGGGCGAAGATATCCGGCCGGTTCTGATAGCCGATGCGGAGGGCGTCGGCGAAGCCCCGCGTGATCGCCAGGACCGTCGGTTCGCCCTTCCTTTCCAGCAGCGCATTCGTCCCCACCGTGGTGCCCATCCGCACGGCCTGGATGTTGGCCTGTTTCAGGGTCGCATCGGGAGCCAGATCCAGAATGTCGCGGATGCCTTGCAGGGCGGCGTCGCGGTAGCGGTCCGGATTTTCCGAAAGGAGCTTGTGGGTCAACAGGAGGCCGTCCGACCGGCGGGCGACGATGTCGGTGAAGGTTCCGCCGCGATCGATCCAAAATTGCCAGGATTGCGAATGCATGATGCCGGTTATCTTGACAGCAAAAACCCTGTGGTGCCTTAATAATTGACTATTTTTCTAGGATATGTGAACCTGAATTCCCACGTATTTAGTGTGAATTTCCGGGAGTCATTCCGTGCGCTTAACGACGAAAGGCCGCTACGCCGTCACCGCCATGCTGGATCTGGCCTATCATAGCGAAAAAAGGCCGGTGACATTGACCGATATCGCCAAACGACAGCACATCTCGTTGTCCTACCTGGAGCAGTTGTTCGCGCGTTTGCGTCGGGCCGGAATGGTCGAAGGAGTGCGAGGGCCGGGCGGCGGCTATCAATTGAGCCGCGACGCCAGCCAGATCAATATCTCCGAAATCATTATCGCGGTCGACGAAACCATCGACTCGACGCGCTGCGGCGGCAAAGCCAACTGCCAGAACAATCAGCCCTGTCTCACCCATGATCTTTGGCTGGGATTGAGCGAGCAGATTCGCGACTATTTGGCCTCCATCAGCTTGCAAGACGTCTTGCAGCGCAAGAACGTGCGCTTGGTAGCAGAGCGTCAGGACAAGCAGGCGTCCGGCGTTCAGGGTATCGATATGCTGTTGCGTCGGGAAACGCATATTTAGCGTTCTGACGAAATGATCTACTTCGATCACAATGCGACCACCCCGCTGGATGAGCGGGTCTTGGACGCGATGCTGCCCTATCTGGGCGCCTTTTACGGCAATCCGTCGAGTCTTTACCGGATGGGGCGGGTCTGCCGCGGCGCGGTCGATACGGCCAGGGAGCAGGTCGCTGCCCTGGTGGGCGCGCATCCGTCCGAGGTCGTGTTTACCAGCGGCGGGACCGAAGCGAATAATTTGGCGCTAAAAGGCTTGGCCTTTTCTCGCGAGTCGGGCGTGATCGCTGCGGGCGCTACCGAGCATCCATCGGTTTCGGAGCCTTTGGAGTTCCTGAAGACCAGAGGCTGGCGGGTCGCAACCATTCCTGTGGACGGGAATGGTATGGCCGATGCGTCGTATATCGAATCTTTGCCGGCCGGCGAGCTTCGATTCGCCACCCTCATGATGGCCAACAACGAAACCGGCGTGATTCAGAATATCGCGTCCATCGCCAATTGGTTCCGCGAGCGCGGCATCGTTTTTCATTGTGACGCAGTGCAGGCGGCGGGCAAGATTCCGCTCGATTTCAAAGCCTCAGGCGCTCATCTGATGTCCCTTTCCGGGCACAAGATTTACGGTCCCAAAGGCGTGGGCGCGCTGATTCTCGACAAAACCGTCATGCTAGAACCCCTGCTGCATGGCGGCGGACAGGAGCAAGGCCTACGCGGCGGCACCGAAAACGTGGCGGCCATCGTCGGTTTCGGTAAAGCGGCGGAGTTGGCTTTGTCCGAATTGGAGGGACGACGCGCTCAGCTGCTCGGTCTGCGCAAACGGCTGGAGGTCGGTTTGGAGACGATTCCCGGAGCGATCTTGTTCGCCAAACATGCGGAGCGGCTGCCCAATACTTTGCAGTTCGGCATCGACGGTTACGACGGCGAAGCCCTGGTCATGAACCTCGATCGGCAGGGCATCGCGGTGTCCAGCGGTTCAGCTTGCGCCAGCGGCGCCGGCGAGCCGAGCCCCGTGCTCATCGCCATGGGCGTTGAGCCGGAAGTTGCCAAGAGCGCGATACGCGCAAGCTTCGGCAAGAGCAACACCGAGGCGGAAGTCGACCGTTTTCTGGAGGTCTTGAAAAACCTCGTGGGCATACCCACGTCTGAGAGCCGGGGAGCGATACCGGTGATGCCGGTCATTTAAAGATTATGCCCCGAGCGTTTATAAGCTTTTTGAATCAGCGATCCGACAGAGATTACGTATTATGTCCATTACCTTAACCGAAAAAGCGGCGGAGCAAATCGCCAAGCAATTGCAAAAACGCGGCAAAGGGGTAGGGCTTCGTCTGAGCGTGAAAAAGTCCGGCTGCACCGGTTTCGCCTATGTAGTCGATTACGCCGATGCGGTGGAGCAGGGCGATGCCGTATTCGAACAGCACGGCGTGAAAGTCGTCGTGAGAGACAGCGATCTGGCTTATCTCTCGGGCGTTCAGGTGGATTATCGCCGGGAAGGAATCAACGAAGCGTTTCGATTCGACAATCCCAATGTCAAGGCGACCTGCGGCTGCGGGGAAAGTTTCGCCGTCTAAGATTCTCTCTTCAATCGGAAGAACCGATACATCGGCATCCCGGTGATCTCGTGAGGCTAGCCGTTTACCGCCTGCTCTTGGCCGGCCGCGCCTTGGCAGTGCAATGCTGGAGCCTATCTCAGTAGGCCTTTCGTCCTGAGCGTGTCGAAGGGTTTTGTGACCTACTGGGGTAGGCTCCTAGTCGGCGAGCCGCGTCCTTTTCCTTGTCGCAACTAGTAGTTCATCACGATGAATGAGATGGATAAAGCCGCTTGAGTTTTTCACGGGCATCGGTCACGGAGAAGCGCCAGTCGATGGTGGCTTGCGTGGCGTTCCGATCCGCTTCCCAGGCGGCGATT
>NZ_JBDIVO010000429.1:0-3456 GCF_039794385.1 Methylocaldum sp.
ATCGATCGCCTCGGACGTGAGAATCGTCACCCGGGACCGGACAGGATCTCCTGATCGAGCGTCTCCACCCGGACTTTGTGATCGTTCACGCAGACGCTGGCGCCGCGGCTGTGGTGGTACGAACAGTCATAGTAGTAGTGATTCCGCTTGCCGCCCAAGGCCGCGATGTTGCTCCCGCAAAGACTGCTGCAGGCCAGGCTCGAGAGAAGATACTTCGATTCCTTCGGGGATCGGGGCGATAGAAGCGCTCGCCTCCGGTCGCTTTGAGATAATTTTGGGGCGCCGCTTCGAGCCGGCCTGGACTTCATCCCGGAGGTCTTGAGATACGATGGCGAGCTTCGGGCCGACGGATTTCGAGATGGTCCGCCTGGGGCATCCGCTTCTTCGCCGATCCGCCCTGACGGGTGTTTCGGTACTCGCCAAACGGGATTCACCCGAGATAGCGCCGCCGACGCAGCATCGGTTGGATCGCCGCTCAGGGTCTTGACCAGGGTGGTATAGCGATGTCCACCCGCATACATCTGAAAGATCGCACGGATACAACCTGTTCGGTCTGGGTGTTTGTTCTCAATTGATTTTCGGGACTCCGTACCCATATCGCCATTGCTCCGACTGGTCCTTATTCATCCGTTGTGAAGTTAAGTTCTTGAGCTTAAGCTCCAAATTTCTCGTTATTAATGATTGATGCTAAACCATGAAACGACTGGTTGTGATCGATATCGTTGGGCTTAATCCTTCGCTCTTGGGCGAGCACACGCCACATTTGAACCGGCTGATTACGGATGGATTTGTCGCTAATTTGGAGCCGGTTTTTCCGGGCGTGACGTGTACCGCCCAAGCATCGATGCTGACCGGTTCCCTTCCCCGGGAGCACGGAATAGTCGCCAACGGCTGGTATTTTCGCGATCTTGCCGAAGTATGGTTCTGGCGTCAGTCCAATCATCTCGTCCATGGCGAGAAGGTTTGGGATGCAGCGAAAATGTCCATCCGCGATTTCAGCTGCGCTCAACTCTTCTGGTGGTACAACATGTACGCTGACGTGGAGTACTCTGTTACCCCACGCCCCATTTATCCCGCGGATGGGCGGAAAATTCCGGCGCTTTACTCGAATCCCGCAGATCTGCACCGGAGGATCGAAGCCGAATTGGGTCCTTTCCCGATGTTTAACTTTTGGGGCCCGGCGGCGGACTTACGATCGTCGAGCTGGATCGCAAATGCCGCCAAATGGACGTTCGACCATCATCCCTGCAAACTGCAACTGGTGTATCTGCCGCACCTGGATTACAACCTTCAGCGCCTCGGGCCGGCCGATCCGCGAATATGGGAAGACGTCCGCGCCATCGATGCCGTCGCGGGAGACTTGATCGACCACGTTAGGGCTCAGGGAGCCGATGTTATGGTGGTCTCCGAGTACGGCATCGAGCCGGCCACGGGCTGTGTCCATATCAATAAAGTTTTGCGCGAACAGGGTTACATCTCCGTGCGCGAGACCCTCGGCTACGAGTTGCTGGACTTCGGCGCGTCGCGCGCCTTCGCCGTGGCCGATCATCAGATAGCCCATGTCTACGTGCGGAACGCTTCGGACAGTCCTGCCGTGGAACGCTTGCTTGGCACGGTACCGGGTATCGAGCGAGTACTGGCGGAGCAGGGAAAAGCCGAAATGGGCCTGGATCATCCGCGCTCCGGGGAATTGATCGCCATCGCCGAACCCGGGCATTGGTTCAGCTATTACTATTGGCAGGACGATGCGAAGAGTCCTGACTTTGCCCGTACGGTCGATATCCATCGCAAGCCGGGCTACGATCCGGTGGAGCTTTTCGTCGATCCGGACATCCGGTGGCCAAAGCTCAAAATTGGGTTTCGGCTGCTCCAAAAGCAACTAGGCTTCCGAATGTTGATGGATGTGATTCCACTCAAACCGGACCTGGTTAAGGGCACTCATGGCCGGTGCCACCAATCGGCTGACTTGAATCCCGTTTTGATCTCTTCCCGGCGCGACTTTGCGGTTGATCAGTTGCCGATAACCGGAATTAAACAACTGATATTGAATAGCCTTAATTGACAGCGGCTTCCGTAGAAGCCATTCACTGGATTTAGGGTCTACCGGTCCATGGTCATGGGTTCGCCTCCGGCATAGCTCACCATCATTTCTTCATTTGAAACTTCGGCGTTCATTCTTCCGGTTATCTCAGTCGTTCGCACATGATCGTCGGGGGCGCGATCTTCGCCCTTAGGCAAGCCGGGGGCCGGGCCCTATTGAATCAGGCGATAACCACGAGCGGTGATGTACGGGGCGGGGTGGCAACGGAAGTTCCGGCACTCTCGGCTATCGAGGTGGCTTAAACCGGAGTTGCAATGTCAAAAATTTTTACATACCAGAGTTCGGTGCGGCGTGCTCAATCTTCAATACAAACATGTGCTTAGGTGTATCAGTCTGAGAACACTCGTTAAAAAACCTCACCGCGAGTGTCGAAATCTTTTACGGTCTCGCCGGCCGATAAGGGACCTGAGTTGCTAAAGTTCCCTGCATCACACAAAAAGCTCCATAAAATCAATTTATTATCATATCTGTTGCATTTATGGCACAGGCCTTGCCTTGTACATGAGGCAGTTATGGTCGGCAAGTCATTTGAGTCGTCCGTACGCTTCTGATGTTCGACGGTAATAAGCGCTTATCCCGGTAGGCCGCTCGCTCGGAGTGACGTCGACGGGTTTCGAGCGCCAACCATAGGGCGTCTACGAACAAGCCCATTTTGTCCGCTTTGATTGGGGAAGGATCCGGATGAAAAGTCTTCTAAAAGCCAGTCTTGGCTTGCTCCTTATCTGTTCTGGTTCGAATGCAAGTGCGACGGTGATTCGCTATCAGGCGATCGATCTCGCCGACAGCGTGGTCGGTCAGGATCTCTGGCAATACCGCTATGACGTTAGCGGCTTGCCCGGATCGGCCGTGGGGTTCGATGTGTTCTTCAATCTGAGCGAGGGCTACCAGGCGGGCGACTTGAGCGATCCGCTGGCGCCCAATGGCGACTGGACGGTCGTCCTCCTTCAGCCCGACCCGGTCCTGCCGGACGACGGCCGTTTTTATGCCGAGATCGTCGCCGTTTCGCCGGTTCTACCGAATCTTCCCGATACTTATTTCAGCGTCAACTTTGTCTGGCCCGGGACCGGAGCCCCGGGTGGGCAAAGCTTTGCGATTTACGATGCCAACTTCGACATCCTCGAAGCCGGGCGCACCAGACCGTTCGGTGAAGCGATCCCAGAACCCGCGGTTCCCGCGTTGCTGCTCGTAGGACTGTTCGGATTGACCTGGTTTCGGACCCGGCGCAGCCAACGCGAGCTTTCCAAGCCGTAGCCATTTTTCCGCTGCCGGATTGTTGGCAGTGACAAAAGCGGCTCGTCTACACCTGCCGCCTACTAAATCTGAGGGGAGATAAGGATTATGGCGATGTCCATGCA
>NZ_JBDIVO010000430.1:0-3451 GCF_039794385.1 Methylocaldum sp.
AACCGGTATCGAGGCGGCCAGCAAAGTCCGCTCCTCGCGGGGACTCCTCGTTCACGTCTTCGGCCGCCTCGCGGCTGCCATGTTCCTGTTGAACCAGTGGCCGGACAGCCCTTAATTCGCATTAAAGAGATAATCTTGTGTCGGTATACCCGATTTCTCCTTAGAATTACTGTTTGTTTTCGGCCCGGGTGAACCCTGTATGCCAACGCGCGGTAATCTCTCCAGTGGGTTCAGGCAAACGAAGCGTCGGAGGACCAAAGCATGTTAGGTCAAGATGAACTGCTCGCGCTGCTATCGGATCTCGAATCCGACCGCATCGAACGAACCCGATCAACGTCGGATACCGACAAATTCGGCCAAGCCATCTGTGCCTTTGCCAACGACCTCCCCGGCCATCGCCGTCCCGGCTATCTCCTGATAGGGGTCAATGACGACGGATCTCTTTCAGGACTGACCGTTACCGACGAGTTGCTCAAGAATCTCGGCGCCATCCGTTCCGATGGAAACGTACTGCCGCAACCGGCAATGAATGTATTCAAGTTCGCATTGCAGGGCGGCGATGTGGCGGTCGTCGAGGTGTTGCCCTCCGACTTGCCCCCCGTAAGGTACAAGGGGCGGGTCCATATCCGTGTTGGTCCGCGCAAAGGCCTTGCCAACGAGCAGGAAGAACGTTTGTTATCCGAGCGCCGCACAGCGCTGGCACGCTCCTTCGATGCCCGCCCGTGCCTGGAAGCGAGGCTCAACGACATTGCCTTGGGGCAATTTGACGCCTACCGCCGTGAGACCATCGACCCTGAAACGGTCTTGGCCAATCACAGGCCCATCGAACATCAATTAGCCGCCCTCCGCTTGTTCGACACCGAACGCCACTGTCCTACCCATGCGGGCATTCTTTTGTTCGGCAAAAACCCGCGCTTTTACCTTCCGGGCGCTTATGTGCAATATCTAAAACTGCCGGGTACCGATTTGACCGATGTGCCCGAGGATCAGGCCGAAATCTCCGGTGACTTGCACTCCATTCTGCACGAGCTCGAAAGCCGCGTAAGACTGCTTATCCAAACCAGGCTTCATACGGTAGGCGGTTTCGAGGAAAAATTGGTGCCCGATTACCCCGAATGGGCGCTACGGGAGCTTCTGATGAATGCCGTGATGCACCGTAACTATGAGAGCAACACCCCCATCCGCTTCTATTGGTTCAGCGATCATGTCGAAATCCTGAGTCCGGGCGGGTTGTACGGCGAGGCCACGCCGGAGAATTTCCCTACTCGCAACAGCTACCGCAATCCGATCATCGCGGAAGCCATGAAATCGCTGGGCTTTGTGAATCGTTTCGGCTACGGCGTTCAGCGCGCGCAGGCGCTGCTCGCGCTGAACGGCAATCCGCCGGCCCAGTTCGACTTTTTTGACCCGCACACGGTACTGGTCAAGGTGTATCGGAGAGCGACATGAAAACCGTGGCGTTTTTCAACAACAAGGGCGGCGTCGGCAAAACGTCGTTGGTATATCACCTGGCATGGATGCTGGCCGACCGCGGCGTCAGAACCCTGGCGGTGGATTTCGACCCGCAGGCCAATCTGACGGCCATGTTCCTGGACGAAACTCGCCTGGAAGAACTGTGGCCGGACGATGACCACCCGCAGACCGTGTACGGGATCATCCGTCCCATTCTGCGCGGCATCGGCGACATCGCTTCGCCGCATGTCGAAAAAATCACCCCGAATTTGGGACTCATCGCCGGCGATTTGGGGCTTTCCCGCTTCGAAGACAAACTCTCGGATGCCTGGCCGCGCTGCCACAACCGCGACGAGTCGGCTTTCCGCACCATGACGGCTTTCCACCGGCTCATTCTGGAAGGGAGTACCTGGGGAGCGGAAATCGTTCTCGTCGATGTCGGTCCCAATTTAGGCGCTATCAACCGCTCGGCGCTCATCGCTTCCGATCAGGTGGTACTGCCGCTGGCACCGGATTTATTTTCGCTGCAAGGCCTCAAGAACTTGGGACCCACGCTGCGGGAATGGCGCGAGGTTTGGGCGGAGTTGTTGCCGAAAGCGCCGCAAGACGTTCCCATGCCCCGCGGCACGATGCAGCCCGTCGGTTATGTCGTCATGCAACACAGCATACGCGACAGCCGGCCGGTCAAGGCCTATCAGCGCTGGATGGCACGTATTCCTTCGGTTTATCGTGAAGCGGTACTGACTGAGTCCTCCGCAAACAGCCCCAGCGTTGCAAATGATCCCTACAATCTTGCCTTGCTCAGGCACTACCGCAGCCTGATGCCCATGGCGATGGACGCCCGCAAGCCGATGTTTTTCCTGAAATCGGCCGACGGCGCCATTGGCTCCCATCAAGAAGCGGTCTCCGACTGTTACAGAGACTTTCAACGCCTCGCCCGAAAAATCGCCGACCGGGCTGGCGTCGCCATGCACTAAGGAAGGCAATTCCAACGAATCACAACGGGCGATTGAGCGCTTTCACGACCTGCCATGAGTTTGGATTTCACCACCCTCGACCTTCTCCGCCAGAACCATCCGGCCTGGCGCTTGCTGCGCTCGGATCACGCGCCGCTGGTGGCGAGTTTTCTTCATCGCGTGTTCGTCGCGCCCAATGTGCGGGTGATGGCGCAGGCGGATTTGGCCGAGGCGCTGGAGGACGAGTTGTTCGGGCTGCGCGAGCGGCTGGGGGAGGACGCTTTCCCTAAGCCTGCGCTCGAATACCTGAACGACTGGGCCGGCAACGACAAGGCCTGGCTACGCAAGTTCTATGTTCAGGGCTCGGACGAACCGCATTTCGATCTGACCCCAGCCACCGAAAAGGCGATAGCCTGGCTGGGCACGCTGACCGAACGGGCTTTCGTCGGGACGGAATCGCGGCTGCTCACGCTGTTCGAACTGCTCAAGCAGATGAGCGAAGGCTCCGAGACCGACCCCGAGGCGCGCATCGCAGAACTCCACAAGCGCCGCGACGAGATCGACGCCGAGATCGCGCGCATTCTGTCCGGCGACATCCCCCTGCTGGACGACACGGCGCTCAAGGACCGCTTCCAGCAGTTCATGGCGCTCGCCCGAGAACTCCTCACCGATTTTCGCGAGGTCGAGCACAATTTCCGCGCACTGGACCGGCGGGTGCGGGAGCGCATCGCGCTGTGGGACGGCGGCAAGGGCGCGCTGCTGGAAGAGATCATGGGCGAGCGCGACGCCATCGCCGATTCGGATCAGGGCCGAAGCTTCCGCGCCTTCTGGGATTTCCTCATGTCCAGCCGCCGCCAGGAAGAACTGACGGAACTGCTGGATCGGGTGCTGAACCTGCCGCCGGTGGCCGAACTCCGGCCGGACGCCCGCACCCGCCGCATTCACTATGACTGGCTGGAAGCGGGCGAGCACACCCAGCGCACGGTCGCCCAGCTTTCGCAGCAGTTGCGGCGCTTCCTGGACGACAAGGCCTGGCTGGAGAA
>NZ_JBDIVO010000431.1:0-3449 GCF_039794385.1 Methylocaldum sp.
TGCTGACCGGCCGCGAAGTACCGACGCGCGGCATTCCGGCCGACATCGGTATCGTCTGCCAGAATGTCGGAACGGCCGCAGCGGTTTATAACGCCGTCGTTCACGGTACTCCTTTGATTTCCCGAATCGTGACGGTAACCGGCCTCGGCGTAAAACAGCCACAGAATGTTCTGACTCGGATCGGTACGCCTTTCGCCGATCTCATCCAACAATGCGGCAGCTACACCAACGAAGCCGACCGGCTTGTTCTGGGCGGACCGATGATGGGCTTTGACGTGCCGACCGACAATCTGCCTTTGACCAAATCGGCCAACTGCATACTGGTTGCCGGTCGCAACGAACTGATCGGCGAAAAACGATCCCTGCCCTGCATTCGTTGCGGCGCTTGCGCCGAAGCTTGTCCGGTGAACCTGCTGCCGCAGCAGCTTTACTGGTACGGCCGCTCGGACCAGATCGAACGGGCACTGGATTACAACCTGTTCGACTGCATCGAGTGCGGCTGCTGCGATTACGTATGTCCCAGCCACATTCCGCTCGTCCAACATTTCCGCGCCACGAAAGGCAAGGCCATCGCCAAGCGGCGCGAGCGCGAAAAGGCCGATCATGCGCGCCTTCGTTTCGAGTCGCGCCAGGCGCGCAAGGAACAGGAGAAGCGCGAGCGCGCGGAAGCCGCGAAGCGGAAGAAAGAGAACCTGGGAACAGGAAAGTCGCCGGAAATCCTCGAGGCCATCGAACGCGCCAAACTCCGCCGCGCGGAAAAATCGGCACCGTCAAGCGAAGACACCGCGCAGATTGATGGCGATAAGCAAGAAACGGTAGTGCCGCCGGCAGGGGCCGAGACTCGTCGAGAGTCCGCCAAGGTCGTTCACACCGAGACTCCGCCAGGCGGCCCGGAATCCGAAGCTCAAGCGGTGCCTTCGGAGATCGATTAGCCGGGCATTTCCAAATTCGACAGCCACTTGAAATACATCCATCATCCAACACTCGCTCACATGCGTTTTCCGACCGCTCACGCGCCGTATCTTGCCCCCGTCAACAGCGTCAACCGCATCATGCTGGAGGTGCTCGTTGCTCTGATTCCGGGCTTGGCGGCATTGGTCTGGCAATTCGGCCCTGGAGTGCTCGTGCAGTGCATGATCGCCCTGCTCGCGGCGCAGCTGGGCGAAGCCGCCATGCTCTCCTTGCGTCGCCGTCCGATTGCGCCTGCTCTTAGGGACTATAGCGCTGCCCTCACCGCCGTGCTGCTGGCCGTGTCGCTGCCGCCTTTGGCGCCCTGGTGGCTTACGGCTTTCGGAGCGCTTTTCGCCATCGTCATCGGCAAGCACCTGTACGGCGGGCTGGGATACAATCCCTTCAACCCGGCGATGGTCGGCTACGCCGTACTCCTGATCTCTTTTCCCCAGCACATGACCGCCTGGCTTCCGCCCAAGGAACTGAGCGGTTCAGCGCTGAGTTTTGCCGATGCCTGGAATGCGATCTTCACCCGCACGCTGCCGTCGGACATGACTTTCGACGCGCTAACCATGGCGACCCCGCTCGATACGATCAAGACCCAGCTCGGGCTAAACCGGTTACTGGACGAAATTCAGGCCGGGGGGCTTTTCGCAGGAATCGGCGGGCGCGGCTGGCAATGGGTCAATTTCGGCTTTCTCCTGGGCGGACTGTGGATGTTGAAACGCGGCATCATCGGCTGGCAGATTCCGGTCGGATTCTTGGGCGCCCTGTTCGGCATTTCGCTGATCTTTTTCCTAATCGATCCGGCGGTCTACCCGACGCCGCTGTTCCAGTGCTTCAGCGGAGCCGCCATGCTCGGAGCCTTCTTCATCGCGACCGATCCGGTCACGGCCTCGACCACGCCGCGCGGGCGATTGATTTACGGCGCATCGATCGGCCTACTGGTATTCGTCATCCGCTCCTGGGGCGGCTATCCGGACGGCGTCGCCTTTGCGGTTCTGCTGTTGAATCTGGCTGCGCCCACCATCGATCACTACACCCGTCCGCGGGTCTACGGACATCCGAAATGAATTTGCCCAAGCCCATCATCAATGCAGCCGCCGCGCTCGGAGTGTTCGCCGTCATCGGCATGGGACTCGTGGCCCTGGTGCACGACGGAACGAAAGAGCGCATCGAGTCCAACGAACAGGCCGTCCTGCTGCACACTTTGGAATCCTTGGTTCCGGCCGACTGGTTCGACAACGATATTCTCGCCGACACCATAACAGCCAGCGACCTCACCCTCGGCACCGATAAAGCGGTTACCATTTATCGCGCACGAAAAAACGGCAAGCCCGTGGCGGCCGTGCTCTCCCCTGTCGCTCCGGACGGCTACAACGGCACAATCAGACTGCTGGTAGCAGTCCGCACGGACGGCTCGCTAGCCGGCGTCAGGGTCGTCAGCCATCGCGAAACGCCCGGACTCGGCGATCCCATCGATACCGACAAATCGGACTGGATATTGGGCTTCGACGGCCGCTCGCTGAGTAATCCTTCAGAATCCCGCTGGAAAGTCAAACGGGACGGCGGCGAGTTCGACCAGTTCACCGGAGCGACGATCACGCCACGCGCGGTAGTCAAAGCCGTTTACAAGACCCTGATTTTCTTTGAGCGGAACCAAGAGCGCCTATTTGACCAAGAGTCGGGAAGCTCCCTAGGATCGAATCCATGATCGACTTTTCCAAATACCAGAAAATCGTCCGCGACGGCCTCTGGCACAACAACCAGGCCTTCGTCGCGCTTCTGGGATTATGCCCCCTGCTGGCGGTCAGCAATTCGGTGATCAACAGCCTGGGGCTGGGTCTCGCCACCACCATGGCGCTGATCTTTTCCAACGTCATCGTTTCGCTGATCCGCAATCACGTCGCGACCGAAATCCGGTTGCCGGTGTTCGTACTCATCATCGCCTCGAACGTCACCGTCATCGAACTATTGATGAATGCCTTCTTCCACGATCTGCATAAGATTCTCGGCATCTTCATACCTCTGATCGTCACCAACTGCGCCATCATCGGACGCGCCGAAGCCTTCGCATCCAAGAATCCGGTCGATCGCGCGCTCATGGACGGCTTGTTCGTGGGGTTGGGATTCACCTTTGCACTGGTCATGCTCGGCGCCCTGCGCGAGGCGATAGGAACCGGTGCCGTGTTGAATCGAGCGGACTTGATGTTCGGCGAAATCGCCAAGAACTGGACTTTACCCGTCTTCAGCGACTACGACGGATTTCTGCTGGCAATTCTCCCGCCTGGCGCCTTCATTGGCCTCGGCCTCCTGATCGCGGTGAAAAACCTCATCGACGCCCGGGCGAAAACGAAAGCTCTCGGCAAGACTGCGCCGGTCCAAACAGACTCGCTCCATAAATCTCCCATGCATGAATCATGAACGCCGAAAAGCGCAGACGGATTTTCGAGCGTCTGGCCGCGGCGATCCCGGAGCCGACGACCGAGCTCAGGCAC
>NZ_JBDIVO010000432.1:0-3427 GCF_039794385.1 Methylocaldum sp.
CTGCCGGATGGCAGATGAAGGAATATCCCATGCGCCTGCAGAACGGCATGGTGCAGGTGGACATCACCGGCTAGCTTTCGCCATCGGTGCAGCGAACCTGCGCCGACCTCTTTCTCCACCCCAACAGCCCTGGTATTTGAGTCATGGCCACTATCGAAGTCACCGACGACACCTTTCAGCAGGTGATCGAAACCCATCCCATCGTCGTTCTGGATTTCTGGGCAACCTGGTGCGGGCCGTGCCGCGCCTTTGCGCCGGTTTTCGAAGCCGCCTCCGAAAAACACCCCGATTTGTTTTTCGGCAAGATCGATACGGATCAACAACGCCAACTGTCGCAAGGATTCGATATCCGCTCGGTGCCGACGCTGATGGTGTTGCGAGACAGGATCGTGGTGGTTCGCGAATCCGGCGCATTGCCCGCCAGTTCGCTGGAAAAAGTGATCGAGCATGTCCGGGCGCTGGACATGGATAAGATCCGCGCGGAACTCGACGCTCGGGACAAGGCCGCGGTTTCGGGCTGAGCGCCCGGCTGCATTCTGTTTTATCCGGCCGATCAGTTCGTGGGGCAGGGGATGTCCTGACCGCTTTGGCGCGACCTCTCCCGGTTTCCCGCCACCCCGGCGGTACGCAACTCCCAGTCACAGGAGGAATGAGCACGTACCGGTGGGCTTGCCGGCAGGCAGCACGGGGGCGGCCGGGCTCCGGCGTACGTGATCGGAAAGCCCCTAGGCTGCTTTCCGGCGCAGGGGAACCATCTGTGCGATCACCTGCAATACGGTAAATCCATGGGTCGCGATGTCGACGGCGAGGAGAAAGACATCGGCGTTCTTGGTCGTTCCGGCCAGCTTATCCGCACGCATCACGGCCTCCTGCCCGATCCGCCCGGCGGCAAGAATGTCCTTGAATACCTGGACATCGGGATTGTCGTCGCCGAGCTGGGCGATCAAAGCCTCCGCTCGTCCCTTAAACCAGTCGGGAATGCCGATTTCCGCCCACTCGGGGCCGTTGAAAAACGATCTAAGATTCATGGCCATAACAAAAGTCTCCAAAAATCGAGCACCGGGCCGCGCCCGATGATTAAAACTCCTCATCCCTCGCATGCTCGGCGAGCGCTTTTTCGACGATGTCGCGGCAGCGCAGTAGGCGTTCGTACTCCGCTTTGTCGACTTGAACCCACTCGCCTGACGGAGAGACTTCCGCCGGTGGCGCGACGGCCTGGGCGGCTTCGAATAAAGCCCGTTCCAATTGAAAGATGCGTTCGCTCGCCCGCTCGAGGTAAGGCACCGGATTAGCCTTGATATTGGCTTCATGCAGGGCATCCAGGCACAAGAGCTCCCCGAAGCGCCTTATCGTCTGGCGTGTTCTCTTCCCGAAATCGCGCTCGATGACCGTCATAACCACTCCGACTCTTTCTCAAACTCTCGGCGGGCTCCGAACTCAAGACGCCGAAACTGCTCGGGATTTCGTACCTTTCCCGTTACAGCGGCGGTCCGAGGTCGTCCGAAGCCTGCTTTTTCTTCTTCTCGACTTTCGCCGAGGCGTAGCTTCCCGCGTTCTTCAGGGTGACGGGAGGCGGGCCTTCCAAGTTGTGGGAAATCAGCGTCAAGGTACGCTCGAATGCCTTCTGGGCCGCCGAAGCGTCGTAAGTATCGCGCTCTTCACAGTTGAAGCTATGTCCCGCCGGATAATCGTAAACGCTGACGTCCGGTCTGGCGGAACGGAATTGAACGACCAGCTCGAAAGGGATATACGGATCGAGAGACCCGAAATGCAGCTGCGTCTGAATCTTCCGCTTTCCGTACAAATCCTGGGTCACCCCGCAGGCGTAATAGATGCTGGCGCAAGCCAGCCCCTTCACCATGTTGGCCGCGTGGTAAGCCAGGTAGCCGCCCCAATCGTAGCCGACGATAGCCACCTTGCCGGCACTGGCGACGGCATCGACCGCCGCCTGAATGTCGGCGATGGCGTTCGTCAGTCCTACCTGCCGCGCGAGATCCAGACCCTCGGCAACACCGGTGTCGTCATAGCTCAACTCGACATCTTTTTTTACCCGATCGAAGAGGCTTGGCGCGATGGCCATATAACCCTTCGCCGCGAATGCGTCGGTCACCGTCCGAATGTGCCGGTTGACGCCAAACACCTCGTGAAGCACCACCACCGCACCCTTGGGCGCGTCCGGCGGCTCGGTCCGATAAGCGGAAAATACGTGGCCGTCGGCCGCAGAAATCTCGATCATCGCACACCCCGCAATCTGTCAATCCTCATCGATACCCTTGCGAAGGCCGTCACATCGACACCGTATAGACGAAGCACATTCCGGCAAACGGGACGATTCGGGCCTTTTTGAATAACTAAGCAGTTGTCGCGCCAAACCGTGGTCTGAGTGCGTGAGGCAGATGTTTTCGGTGTGATTAGGGCGGGAGCGGTCAGTCGAGTTTGCTGTTGCGGGACGGAAAAATAAGGCACTACGAGCGGGCGGATGAACGAATTTTATCGCCGCTCCGGCCTTGCCGATGGCTGCGGAGTATTGCAACGCAGCTAATTTCCATACAAATAACCTTGTAATTTAGTCGACAATTCTCCACACTTGTGGCGGGTTTGTTCGAACAAAAGAACCTGGCCAGCCGCACACTCGAGCAGGTTGAACTGCCGTTTCCAGGTTGACAGGCTGCGTTACCTTATTCGCTTCACTTGATTGTCGAGGCCAAGTCTCCGTACCGAATTTATGACTGACGAAAACCAAGCGCGCGCCGCCCTGGCGGCCAACCCCTTACCGCCGAACCCGTGGGTACAAGTTACCGATGACGGCATCATCATCAAGGCGGGCTATAGCGACACGCTGCACCGGATGCTGCGCTGGGTTCCGAAGGTGCAATGGGTTCCCGAGAAACGTCACTGGAAGGTGCCCCTGGCCGGCGCCGAGCTGATACGTTCGGTGTTGCCTGAAATCTCACGCCTGGCCGAGGCCACTCACGAGGAGTTCAGAGAGCCTGCTCCGCCCGCTCAAAAGGAGCCGCCACTCGACGCACGTGCGGATGCGCCAAACCCGTCGACGGGCGATTCCGCCACGCGCGTATTCGATCCCGATGCGTCCGAACGGGACCTTTTTCGCAATGCGGCGCGGTTTCTGTTCGGCAGCGATTGGCAGCGGGACACTGCTCGGGCCTTGGGCCGGGACGAACCGGCACTGGCCTGCTGGCTGGTGGGCGAAAGCGTGGTAGAGGACCATCCCCAAGTCCTGTTGAACGAGATGCTGGCTTTAATGCGCAGGCGCGCCGCCGCAATCACCGCCGCGGCGGATCAATTGGCTGAAGCTATCGCGAGGAAAAAGCAAACCGGCTCCGGTGACACCGGAAACGGCAGTTGATCGTTACGGACTTGGTCGCCGATAACATTCTGTTCTATCCGAAAACGATTTCGTAGTAGG
>NZ_JBDIVO010000433.1:0-3411 GCF_039794385.1 Methylocaldum sp.
GCGACCGACTGATTCCCGAAACGTTGCGGCGACCACCGACTATCCGGAACCCTTCGCTTCGGCGCTGGCTCGCGAAAACATCTTTGCCGTTCAGTTTCATCCTGAAAAGAGCCAGGAAGCCGGATTGCGATTGCTGGCTAATTTTCTAAACTGGGACCCGGGGCGATAAGGCACCGATCATTCACTCTATCCGTTACTGAGGATTTTTTTATGCTTTTGATACCTGCTATCGATCTGAAAGATGGCAAGTGTGTCCGTTTGCGGCAGGGCCGCATGGAAGACGATACGGTTTTCTCCGACGACCCGGTGGCGATGGCGGGGAAATGGGTGTCGGAAGGGGCGAAGCGCCTTCATTTGGTGGATTTGGACGGTGCCTTTGCGGGGATTCCGCGCAATGCGGAGGTTATCCACGCCATACGCGAAGCTTATCCGGATGTACAAATCCAGGTGGGCGGTGGAATCCGGGATGAAGAGACGATTCAGGGTTACCTGAACGCCGGCGTCGATTACGTCATCATTGGTACCAAGGCAGTCAGTGCGCCTCATTTCGTGCGGGAGGTCGCGGCGGAGTTTCCGAACCATATTATCGTCGGTCTGGACGCGAAGGACGGCAAAGTAGCGATAGACGGCTGGTCGAAGTTGTCGCATCACGATGTGATCGATTTGGCTCAAAAATTCGAGGACGATGGCGTTGAAGCCATCGTTTACACCGACATCAGCCGGGACGGCATGATGGAGGGCGTCAATGTCGAGGCAACCGCAAGGCTGGCTCGCTCCATACGCATTCCGGTGATTGCGTCGGGCGGCATCCGGAGTATTCAGGATATTCACGCCCTGGGCAGTGTGGTTGGCGACGGCGTCATGGGCGCCATAACCGGCCGCGCTATTTATGAGGGCACCCTTAACTTTGCCGAAGCCCGTAAAGTAGCGGAAGAATACTGATCCATGCTTGCCAAGCGCATTATCCCCTGCCTGGACGTCGACAATGGACGCGTGGTCAAGGGCGTCCGCTTCGTCGATATCAAAGATGCGGGAGATCCCGTCGAGATTGCTAGGCGTTACGACCGGGAGGGCGCGGACGAACTGACTTTTCTCGACATTACCGCCAGTTCGGACAATCGCGACACGATGGTGCACGTGGTGGAGCAAGTGGCGGGCGAAGTGTTTATCCCCCTTACGGTAGGAGGCGGCATCCGAACGCTCGAAGATATCCGCCGCATGCTGAATGCCGGCGCCGATAAGGTCAGTATCAATACCGCCGCAGTCGCCCGGCCGGAGTTCGTGCGCGAAGCGGCGGAGCGTTTCGGCTCTCAGTGTATCGTCGTCGCTCTCGATGCCAAGCAGGTGTCCGAAGACCCAAAGCGGTGGGAGATCTTTACTCACGGCGGGCGCAAGCCGACCGGCCTTGATGCCATCGAGTGGGCGCGTCGCATGGTGGCTTACGGAGCCGGCGAAATCCTCTTGACCAGCATGGATCGGGACGGCACCAAACAAGGGTTCGATCTGGAACTGACTCGCGCAATCAGCGAAGCCGTATCCGTTCCGGTGATCGCCTCGGGCGGTGTCGGCAATTTGCAGCACCTGGCCGACGGGATCTTGCAGGGCAAAGCCGATGCGGTGTTGGCAGCCAGTATTTTCCATTTCGCCGAATACACCATTCGGCAGGCCAAGGAATACTTGGCGGCTCAGGGCATCGAGGTGCGGCTATGACGGCGTGGCTCGACGAAATCCGCTGGACGTCCGAAGGGCTGGTTCCCGTCATTACGCAGGAGGCGGCCACGGGGCAGGTCCTCATGTTCGCCTGGATGAACCGGGAAGCTTTGTGGCTTACCGCCGAGGAAGGCTACGCGGTCTACTGGTCGCGCTCGCGGAATCGGCTTTGGCGGAAGGGCGAGGAATCCGGGAATCGGCAGAAAGTTCTGGAAATTCGCCTGGATTGCGACGAGGATGTGATTTTGCTCGCGGTCGAACAGGCCGGCGGAATCGCCTGTCATACCGGACGGCATCACTGCTTTTTTCGGGTGCTGCGGGATGGCTGCTGGGAGACGGTGGAACCTGTCCTGAAATCTCCGGAAACGATGTATAAGCGCTGATATGGACGTGTTGAAGGAGTTGGCTAGGGTGCTCGAGGAACGGAAATCTCAGGATCCGCAAAAATCCTATGTGGCGAGTCTTTATGCCAAAGGGCTCGACGCTATCTTGAAAAAGATCGGCGAGGAGGCCACCGAAACCGTAATGGCCGCCAAGGACGGAAACCTCGACAAGATTGTCTACGAAGTTGCGGATTTGTGGTTTCACAGCCTGGTATTGCTCGCTCATCAAGGGTTGAGTCCGGATCAGGTATTGGCCGAATTGCAGAGGCGGTTCGGTCTCTCGGGGCTCGAAGAAAAAGCGGGACGCGACGACAAGTCCGGTTAGAGCGTTTTTCACCGAAGTTCAGTGGTAAGGATAGGGAAATTCGTAGGTCGTTGAGGAGCTTTGTCGGCAAAGGATTGCCGACCTACGAAATCTAAAGCGTTTTTCATCGCGGTATAGCGGCGGGCATTGGAAAACCGCCCCGTACCCAGTCGAAGTAGGTCGGCAATCCCTTGCCGACGCTCCGCCGGACGTTCATGGAATCGAGCCGAAACGCAGATGCAACGCCCAGGTCGTTGAGCTGCCCGCGATCAGGAAGCCAAGCACCGCGATCCAGGCCTTGCGGCGATATCGGTTGGTCAATGTGCCCTGTGGAACGACCGATAGCAGATAAGGACGGCCATAACCGGGCTTTTTCATCAGGTGGAACTCGGTTTGCTTCGTTCTTTTGCGCCAGGATGCCATGACTTCACGCTCGGCGTGCTGCCGGGCGATTTCCCACTCCTCCGCATCGATCTCGCCGTCGCCGTTCTTGTCGAAGCGCTTGAGAAGCTCGGAACGGTTTCTCTTCCAGCGGATTAACAGATCGCCTACCTCGTTATGGAAGCTGGTGCCTTCGGAACTTCCGAGAGACACGAACTGACCGATCGCATAAAGCGGATCGTTTGCCTCGATGCGGTATTCCGTGTAGCGATACGGTCCGGACGAGAACAGTGAATCCCAAAATCCGGTTTGCAGCGGTGCGTATCCTGGTCGCGCGAGCTGCCCGCGCCATTTGAGTCGAATGGACGGCATGACCTCCGCGCCTTCGGGATCGACAATGCACCGTCCGGTGTCGTCTTCCAGGTGGAAGATGGCCTCGCTAACGCCGCTCTCAATGGTTTGCCATCGTGTCGTGCGGTGGCCGTCTTCATAGTCGGTCACTTGCTTTTCAACTTTGTAACTGTACCAAACGCAGCGTGCGCCGCTAAGCGGGGCATGGATCGGCTCGCCATCCATCAATTGGGCTCGACCGTCGAGTTCGACGTAACCCTGGGCTGCCGACCGGACCTTGGC
>NZ_JBDIVO010000434.1:0-3411 GCF_039794385.1 Methylocaldum sp.
GTCCTGGCCTACGGCGTCCTTAAGTCCGGCCGACCGTTCGATCCCAATCATGGGCTTGCATCGTGATTTCTAAGACGGTATCTACGAATGCTTGAATCCATTCACCCGAGCCGAAGGCGCCAACGACGTCCGCCAAGCTGGTTTTGCCGTACGAGCGCGATGAAAACGCTCTAAGGCCATTTGCAATCAATCCCTACATACGAATGGAAACTGCTCTAAACCCAAAGCGCTCCGGAAGCCGCATCGAGTGGTCTACCCGAACGTACTTGCGCCACGATGGGCAAGCAGCCCGGACGAAACATGGCTGATCCCGGCGGATCGAGGCCACGAATCCCGAATTCGGCAATGGCCTACTAGCCCGAACCAGCTATCGGAACTCTTTCAGCTCCTGCTCAAGGGCGCTTGAAAGCGATGCCTTCCGGTGCCGTGCCGACTTTGATGGTCTTGATGATGCGATCCTTCGTGGCGTCGATCACGGAGATCGTGTTATTTCCCGTATTGGTCAAGAGCAGCAGTTTTCCATCGGCCGCAAAGCCGATGCCATGGGTGCCGGCATTCGGCGCAATCGCGACGGTCTTGACGATCGCATTGTTGGCCAGGTCGATCTTCTGCACGGTGCCGGCGCCGTCGTTGGCCACGTAAGCATGTTTCTGATCGGGCGTTACCGTCACCTGCACCGGCCCCGCATCCGTGGGGATACGGGTAATGACCTGGAGACTGTTGCCGTCGATAACGGCAACATGGTTGGCGGCATGACAGGCGATATAAACGCGCTGAGTGTCCTTGGCGAAACCGGCCCCCAAAGGGCCGAGCCCGACCGGTATGGTGCCCATTACGTTCCGGTTGGTCCTGTCGATAACCGACACGTCGCCGCTGCCGAAATTGCTGACAAACACCCGGTCGCCCGCTATGAGCGCGAAGTGCGGCATGCGGCCGACCTTGATGGTGGCCAGCGGAGCATAGGTTCCGGGATCGATCACCGCGACGGCGTCATCGAACTCGGTGGTGACGTAAGCTTCCTTGCCGTCGGAACTGATGAAGGTGTGGCGAGGGCCGTTACCGACCCGGAATGTCCGGCTCACTTGATCCGTAGCCGTGTCGATGATGGAAACCGTACCGTCGTTATTATTGGTAACCCAGGCCGTTTTTTGATCCGGGCTCAAAAAAACATTGTGGTCATGGACACCGACCTTGACCGTCCGAATCGTTTTGCCGGTGTTCAAATCAACGACCCCAACTTCACCCCCGAACCAGGCGGTAGCGTAAACTTTGCCGCCGGCCGCCTTGGATTCGGCCGCGCTCAACACGTTAACGACGCCTAGGACATAGCACAGCACGATGCCGAGAACTTGGGAATGCTTCATATCGATCTCCTCTCCTAGTTCATATGTGGGAATCGGCAGCCGTCATTTCGGGCCGCTCATGCCTTCATGCGGGGTTTGACCGCAGCTCACTCAAAAGATAATGAAACGGGAGATATTCATTCTTAGGGGCTAGGTTTCATGATCTGATCCGCCAAGCCGGAATTTTTATCCGTTGTTTCTCAATCGGAGGAAGAGAGGAAACGGCGGAAGATAAAAGCGTCGATTCGTAATACTTCACAATGCCGTCGTAGAGACTGAAGCCATAGACCAACGCATCGCCCAGCATATCGAGGGCGTCGGCGAGGAGAGCGACCGAGCCGGCGATCAGGCCGGAAACAAGTTCGACGATGAACATCATCGCGTTCAGAGCCAAGACGATCCGGAGGGTCTTGGCTTGGCGCCCGCGGAGTAGCTCAAGCGCACCGGCTTTTTCAGTGCAGCATGCGTCCATCGTTTAAGCGATGCCTAATCCTAACCTAGGAGACTTCGACGGCTTACCGGGCCGGAAAGCTTCATGGCCCTTGGTCCGGCACTTGGTATTTGACATCCTTGTGCCAGCGCCAAATCAAGTAAACGGCCGGGATGACGAACAGTGTGAGCAGCATAGCGGAACCGACGCCGCCGATCATGGGGGCTGCCAGACGCTTCATCACATCCGCACCGGTACCGCTGGCCAGCATGACGGGAATGAGCCCTATGATGTTGGCGCCCCCGGCCATGGCCATGGGGCGGATGCGTTCCACCGCCCCGGAAAATACCGTCTCCGTGAGATCCTCGAGGGACTTCAGTCGACCCGCTGCCTGGCGCCGTTTGACCGCCTCGTCGAGATAAGCCAGCATCACCGCGCTGGTCTCGGCGGCAACGCCCGCCAGGGCGATCAGCCCCACCCAGACCGCGATGCTCATGTTGTAGCCGAGCAAGGCCAGGTACCAGATTCCGCCAACCAAGGACAAAGGGACGCCCAGCATGACCATGAGGGTCTTTGTGACGGAGCGGAAGGTGAAGTAATACAGCACGAAGATGATGGCGATAGTCAAGGGAATGAAAAGCTTGAGCCGTTCCTTGACGCGCGCCATGAATTCGTACTGCCCCGACCAGGTGAGGGTATAGCCGGGCGGCAGCTCGATGTTCTCCGCCACGCGCCGTTTGAGCTCCTCAACATAACCGCCCACGTCCCGTTCGGCCATATCCACGTAGACGTAGCCCGACAGCATGCCGTCCTCGTCCCGGATCATGGCCGGACCGCTGACCATGCGCAGGGAGGCCAGCTGCGCCAGCGGCACTTGGGCGCCGCTGGGCGTATCGACCAGCACCCGCCTTAGCTTGTCCGGGTCGTCCCGAAGCTCCCGGAGATAACGTACGTTAATGGGATAGCGCTCCCGGCCTTCGATGGTGATGTCGATGTTCTCCCCGCCGATGGCCGATTCGATGTATCGGTTCACGTCCATCACGGAAAGACCGTAGCGGGCGATCTCCTCGCGATTGATGGCGAAATCCAGGAAATAACCGCCGGAAACCCGTTCGGCATAGACGCTTCGGGTACCCGGCACCTCTTTCGCGATCATTTCGATCGATTTGCCGATCGCCTCGATTCGGTTCAGGTCGGGGCCGAAGATCTTGATCCCCACCGGCGTGCGCACGCCGGTGGTCAGCATGTCGACGCGTGCCTTGATCGGCATGGTCCAGGCATTGGTGACGCCCGGAAACTGCAGGGTCCGATCCATCTCATCGACCAGACGGTCATAAGTGATTCCCGGCCGCCACTCTTCTTTGGGCTTGAGTTCGACGATCACCTCCATCATGGAAAACGGCGCCGGGTCGGTGGAGGTTTCGGCGCGCCCGGCTTTGCCGAACACGTGCGCCACCTCGGGGAAGCCCATGAGCTTCCGGTCCATTTGCTGCAGGAGCTTGCCGGCTTCCGTCACCGAAATGCCGGGCAAGGTGGTGGGCATGTACAGGATGGTGCCCTCGTAGAGGGGGGGCATGAACTCCGAGCCCATCCGCTGATAGACCGGAATGATGCTGACGACGAGCAAAACGGACAAGA
>NZ_JBDIVO010000435.1:0-3380 GCF_039794385.1 Methylocaldum sp.
CGTCAACTATTTGGGAAACCGGAGCTTACCGAAATCCAACATCTTCGAGTTCGTCGATACGGATTGGGATCAGCGCTACTCGCCCCCGAGCCAGCAGCGTATCTCCCTCATCGAGATCTTCCTCTCCATGGTCGAAGGCGAACTCCACGTCGAGATCAATTACTCCCAGAACTTTTTCAAGGGGGAGACCATCAAGCGCCTCGGCCAGCGCTACCTGGAGTTGCTGGCCGACCTGAGCGAAAACGCGAATTCGCCGACGGGGCTTCGCCTCGCGAGTTTGCCGGCGGTGATGACGGGCGAGCCTCCCGCCTTGATACCGCTGAAAACGCCCCGGCTGGAAGAAATTCCGCTGTCGGCACGCTCCGGCAGCTGGGCCGGCAAAGTGGCGCTGGTTACCGGTGCGAGCCGCGGTATCGGCCGCGCGATCGCCCTGAAACTCGCCGGTCAGGGCGTTGCCGTGGCGCTTTCCGCCCGCGATCGGGCGGGGCTTGAAGCCGTTGCCCGGGAAATCGCCGGCAGTGGTGGCACCGCTGTGGTAACTCCGGCGGATGTACGGAACCTCGCGGAGGTGCAACATTTGGTGAGCGAAGTCCTCCGCCGCTTCGGTCATCTGGACGTGCTGGTCAACAATGCCGGAATCACCGGAATGTCCGCCTTGGCGACCTCCTCGCCGGATGAGTGGAAGCGCATCGTCGAGGTCAACCTGTTCGGCGTCTATCATCTGTGTCGGAGCGTGGCGCCGCACATGATCGAGCGGCGCAGGGGGAAAATCGTGAATCTGGGTTCCGATTCCAGCCACATCGGCTACCCCCTGTTCAGCGCCTATGCCGCCTCCAAGCATGCGGTTCTGGGCCTTACCAAGTCGCTGAGCGAGGAACTGAAGCCGCACAATGTTCAGGTCAACGCCGTCTGCCCGGCGTTCGTGGACACCGACATGACGCCGCCGGGATACCGGGCGCGATCGATCCCGGTCGACGCGGTTGCGGACGCGGTGGCCTTCCTGGCGTCGTCGGAGGCCGACTGGATAACCGGCCAGCACCTGTGCGTCTACGGCCGTCAAGACATGTACTGGTTCGGCTCGGAAAAAATGGCCGCCCTGGAGACGATATCGGGAGCCCGGAAACCGGACAACCTGACCACGGAGCGTCGGCATGCCTAGCCCGCATTTCTTATCCCCCTTCGTCGCGAGGGCGCCCAGACGCCGGTGGGGCGCGCCGCACGGACCGAGCGACGGTGTCGTGGTAGGTCGGCAATCCTTTGCCGACGAGCGTGTGTCGGGAAAGGATTGCCGACCTACGATACGACGTCGAGCCGGCGCGAAGGGCGAGGCGGAGCTTGTAGGATGCGCTGAGGCACGAAGCGCCCTTCGACTAGGCTCAGGACAGGCATCAATCGCGAACGATGCGGTTCATGCCGGACCGTCCCGGTCCGGCACCCTTCGGGCGGCTTCGCCGTGCAACTCGGCCTCGCCACGCTACGCTGTCCCGCTTCGCTCGCGAGTCCGGGGCAGCCCGTCCCTGGCCTGCCCGCTCGTCGCGTTGCGCCTCGCCCTGCCGATTTGTCACTTCGTTCAGCACATCCTACGTCATACTCATTGCGATTGGACGGAGGTGAGAAATGGGGGCTAAATCCTGCCCCCCGACGCCCGAGCATCCGCTGGCGGGCGTCGCTCTGGGTACGCTGTATGCGTTGGGCGGGCTGTTGGGGATATCGCTTGGAATCCTCAACCCCATCGTTGCCATCTTCATGGAAGAGCGCCACGTCGACGGCGTGCTGATAGGCGCCAACGCATCGCTGTTGTTTCTCTGCGTTGCGCTGGCTGCGCCTTTCGCGGGTCGGGCGCTGCGGCGGATCGGTCTGCGCCGCGTCGTGGCCGTGGGCCTGCTGGCATACGCGACTGCGGCCGTTTCGTTCCCTTGGCAATCGGACATCGGATTGTGGTTCGCCTTAAGGGGCTTGATGGGCTTGGGCATGGCCTGCGCGATGATCGGCACTCAAACCGCCTTGTCCTGCTTTGCCGGCGATGAGCGCCGCGCCGTTGCCAACGGCGTTTACGGTCTATGCTTCGGGATAGGGCTGGCGGTCGGGCCGGTCGTGGGTTCGTACCTATACGGGCTGGCCCATCATCTGCCTTTTACTGTCGCCACCGTGCTCCTGGTTCAAGCTGCGGTTCTGGTGGCTATCGGCTTGCCCGGAGCGCGCGCCGAACCGGAACGCGCTAGCGGCCGACTTCTGCTGCGGGCGGGAATTCCGGTGCAGGCCGTATTGGCCTATGGTTTTGCGGAAGCCACGCTGCTGACCCTCTATCCTGCCGTTCTCGTGCGCCAGGGTTTCACCGCCATGGCTACCGCCCATCACCTGGCGGCTTTCGTGCTGGGGGGATTGCTGGGCACTTTGCCGGTCAGCCACCTGGGGGATCGGCTGGGTTATCGCCGTGTACTGTTCGGTTGCGGCATGGGAGGCATCGTCGCTTTGGCGGTGCTGATGCGGGTCGACTCGGTTAGCGCCCTCATCGGCGATGTCTGGGTACGCCTGGGGCAGGAGGGCCAACCGATCAGCGCCGAATACGTCGCCGGAGGCGCGGCCTTCGCGACCGGACTGACATTGGGGCCAGTGTTCGCTCTGGCCCTGGCGCTTCTGGCCAGGATCCTGCCCCGCGCCGATTTGCCCGGCGGCACCGCTTTGTTCACCGCGGCCTTCGCCGTCGGATCGGCCGGAGGCCCGTGGTTGTCGGCATGGATCATGCAGCATGAGGGCGGCCAGCACCTTTTTACGCCGTCCATGGCCCTGTTCGGGATGCTCGTGTTCAGCCAGGCCGTGAGCTGGTTGTGGCGCTGGCTCAGGAATTTCGCGAGCGACTATGCCATCGATACCCGTTGAACCGATACGACGACCGGAGGGCTTGTTCCCCGGAGAGTTATTCGTCGTCGCCTGGACCGAACAGCTCTCGGACCCGTCCGAACTGTTCGAGGAAGAACGGATGCTGGTCGATGGGGCCATAGCGAAACGCCGGAAGGAATTCGCCACCGGGCGCGTTCTGGCGCGGAAGGCGGTTCGACATCTCGGGGTCGAGCCGGCGCCGATTCTTCGGGACGAATCCGGCGCGCCGATCTGGGGACGGGATATCGTCGGCAGCATCAGCCATACGGAAGGCATGGTAGCGGCCGTGGCCACTCGGCTTCGGTTCGCTCGCGGAGTAGGGGTGGATGTGGAATGCCGGCAAAACCCGTTCCCCTGGCGTGCCATCGATTCCATCGCCTTGCCGGAAGAGCGCGCCTGGTTGGACTCGCTGCCGGACGGTTGTCGCGAGTTGGCCGCCTATGTCCTGTTTTCGGCCAAGGAAAGCGCCATCAAGTGCCTGTATACGGCCGCCGGTTCCT
>NZ_JBDIVO010000436.1:0-3368 GCF_039794385.1 Methylocaldum sp.
TCGCGGGATACCGAGTCGTATATTCGGTATGTAGCGTACCATGAAAAGAAACAGCTTCTTTTTTATCATGGCCGACACGGTTCTTGTTATCTTTAAGAACTCTGTTTTCAAGTCGAAACATTTCTGTCGGGATTATTATTTTTGCCGGCCGATTTCGAATCGGAAAGGTTTCGACCTGTACCTCGAAAAATCGCGGCTTAAGGTATATCGAATGTGTTGTAGCTTTACTGAATCCGTTTCAGTCTATGCGTTGCCGGACCGGTAGCAATCGATGATGATTTTCGGTGTCGCACATTGCGATAACTCTATACTCGGTTTTTACAATGCGCTTTATATTCGTCGCGGGACTTACTTTAAAGGGAAAGTCTTTTTTATATCGTGACTCGACCCACAAAACCGAAAGCGGACAGATTGTCTTGTAGATATACTCGGCGGACAGGACGAATTCTCGACGATTTACAACTCGGTTTGGAAAATGAAGATAATCGATAACTGGCTGGCAAACGCGAGGCGGCTAGAGAGTTGCAATTGCGACGACAGGCCCGATTCAGGGGATATTTCGCTGGTGGTGATACATGGCATCAGCTTGCCTCCGGGCGAGTTTGGCGGCAACTGGATCGACTGTTTGTTTACCAATACCTTGGAACCGACTGCCCACCCTTATTTCGAGCGCATACACGGCTTTCGGGTATCGGCCCATGCGCTCATTCGCCGCGACGGCGAGATCGTTCAATACGTTCCGTTCCACCGGCGCGCTTGGCATGCCGGGATTTCGAACTACGAGGGGCGGGAGCGCTGCAATGATTTCTCGATCGGCATCGAGTTGGAAGGGGCCGACGATATTCCCTATACCGACCGGCAATACGAGCACCTGGCCGATTTGCTCTCCGCCTTGCTGGCGAATTATCCGGGCTTGTCGCCGGACCGGATCGTCGGTCACAGCGACATCGCTCCGGGGCGAAAAACCGATCCGGGCCCGAGTTTCGATTGGGAAAGGGTTTACCGCTTGCTGTCCGCAAGAGGTTTTCAGCCGACCGGAGGCAGAGGCATTCTCGTCTGAGGTGAAACCGTCGTAGGCGGGGATGAGGCGATAGCCGTTCCCGGTAAATGCGCCTTACTCCGGGAATGCTGGGCTTGTTCCGGTCTATGATCCAGCAGGTCGGAAATCTTTTGCATGCGAAGCCGATTGCCCGTCCGTTGTGTCGGGAAAGGATTCCCGACCTACTTGGCTATCGTTTATAGGCCGGCAATCCCTTGCCGGCAAATAGGTCTACACCAGGCTGGCCGTCGACTGTCGCGGTCTCACGGAGTCGATCAGCAGCATCGCTACGCCTATGGTGATCGCGGAATCGGCCACGTTGAAGGCCGGCCAGTGCCATTCTCCATAAAACACGTCGAGAAAATCGATAACGTATCCGTAAATGATGCGATCGATGAGATTGCCCAGCGCGCCGCCCAGAACCAGCGCCCAGGCCGCGGCTTCCCAACGTTGGCCCTTGCCGAGCCGGCTCAGCCAATAGCAGATAGCGCCGCTGGCGATGACGGCCAGGCCGATGAAGAACCACCGCTGCCATCCTCCGGCTTGGCTCAGAAAGCTGAACGCGGCGCCCTGGTTGCGTAGGTAAGTGAGCTGAAAAAAAGGCAGCAGGCCGACCGACTCGTAAAGTTCCATCGAGCGATCGACCAGTTGCTTGGTGAGCTGGTCCAGGCCGACGACCAGCGCGGAAAGCCAAAGCCAATTCAACATGAGATCAGGCGTAAAGACGGGTTTCGCCCTGTCCTGCCACGTTCTCCACGCAGCGGCCGCAAAGCTCGGGGTGGTCGGGGTGCTTGCCGACGTCCTCGCGGTGATGCCAGCAGCGTACGCATTTGGGTTTATCGGAAGCCCGAACTTTCAGCTCCAGTCCCTCGATCCCCGTCGGAAGCGTGCCGCTGTCCCCTTCGGGCCGAAGGCTCGCATACGAAGTGATGAACAAGAATCGAAGCTCGCTTTCGATAGGCGCAAGCCGTTCGAGAATCGGTTGGCTGCCGTAAAGCTCGACTTCGGCGTCCAGGGACGAGCCGATCTCGCCGCGCACCCGCAGTACTTCCAGTTCCTTGCTCACCGCCTCGCGGACTTTGAGCAGGAAATCCCAGAACTCGCGGTTGAACGGAGAGGATTCGTCCAGCGGGAACAGTCCCTCGTACCAGGTCTCCAGAAACACCGATTCGCTCCGCTTGCCGGGCAAATGACGCCAGATTTCATCGGCCGTGAAGCTCAGGATGGGCGCCAGCCAGCGGGTTAGTGCCTCGGCGATGTGGTACATCGCGGTTTGTGCGGATCGCCGCGGCAGGCTGTCCTCGCGGCAGGTGTACTGGCGGTCCTTCAGCACGTCGAGATAGAAGCTGCCCAGGTCGATGGAACAGAAGTTGTGGACCTTTTGATAGACCAGGTTGAACTGGTAGGTCTCGTAGGCTTCGACGATTTCCTGCTGGAGACGGAAAGCCCGGTCCACCGCCCAGCGGTCGAGCGCCAGCATCTTTTCGGGTTCGACCGAATGCCGCTCCGGGTCGAAGCCGCTCATGTTCGCGAGCAGATAGCGGGCGGTATTCCGCAGCCGCCGGTAAACGTCCGCCGTGCGTTTCAGAATCTCGTCGGAAACGCTCATCTCGGCCCGGTAGTCGGTTGCCGCGACCCAAAGCCTCAGGATATCCGCCCCGAGGTTCTGCATCACTTTCTGCGGAGCCACGACATTGCCCTTGGATTTCGACATTTTCTTGCCTTCCGCATCCACGGTGAAGCCGTGGGTCAGCACCTGCCGATACGGCGCGGCGTCGCGGATCGCCACGGAAGCGAGCAAGGACGATTGGAACCAGCCGCGATGCTGGTCCGAGCCTTCGAGGTACAGATCGGCCGGCGAATGCAGGTCCTCCCGCCGATCCAGCACGCAGAAGTGGCTGACGCCCGAATCGAACCAGACATCCAGCGTGTCGTTGATCTTCTGGTACTGCGCAGCCTCTTCGCCCAACAATTCCGCGGGGTCGAGATCGAACCACGCATCGATTCCGCGTTCCTCGACCCGTTGCGCGACCGCTTCGATCAGGTCCTCGGTGCGGGGATGCAGGGCGCCGGTCTCGCGGTGGACGAACAAGGCGATCGGCACGCCCCAGTTCCGCTGCCGGGAGACGCACCAGTCGGGCCGGTTGCCGACCATGCCTTCGATTCTCGCCTGCCCCCAATCGGGTATCCATTCCACTTTCTGGATTTCTTCCAGGGCCTGGCGGCGAAGATCGTTCTTGTCCATGGCGATGAACCACTGGGGCGTCGCTCTGAAGATGACCGGCGTCTTGTGCCGCCAGCAGTGCGGATAGCTGTGCTCGATGCGCGC
>NZ_JBDIVO010000437.1:0-3367 GCF_039794385.1 Methylocaldum sp.
GGCGCCGACGCCCGGCTGGCCTACTGGATTCCCTCGCCCGGTTCCGCCGACGCGGACCTCCTGCCGGAATTCGATCTCCTCACCCTCGTTTGCGCGACCTGGCCCGGAATTCCGGTGTCGCCGGCGGCAATCTCGAGGCTGTGAAGGACAGCATCATTGGCCACCAGCTCCGGGCTGGTGGCGACCCCGGATTACAAGCCCCTCGACAAATTCAAGGAACTGCCACAGGAATAAGCCTCGAACACGAGGCGGAATTCTGCACTTGTATTGTGGAAAGGAATCCATTCGCTGGTCGGCAATTCTTTTCCGACAAATGCGCCCGAATTCGGCATTCGGCGCTTTTCGTATTACTATCCCCCGACAAATAAAACGGCTGTTGTCGCTTATTGGCTGATGAAAACGGGCGAAACGAAATCCGGATTCGATCGGCCTCATCCTTCGGTGGGATAGCTCATGTTGCGTATCAGATTGGCGATGGTTGTCGCCATCTCTCTGTGTTTTGTCTTCGTGCTCGGCTTTACGCTGTACTGGGGGTCTCACAAAATCGCCCTGTATTCGTCCCGCAGCCAGTCGGCTTACGAGGCGTTCGACCGCTATCAGCAGCTCTACCGGGAAGCTTATCGCTATTTCAAGCAACGCATGGATCTGCTCCTGGTCGATCAGCAAGGCACGGCGGCTGATGTCGAGATGTCCCGCCAGCGTCTGCACGATGCGGTAGAACGCCTGCGGAAAGCCGCGGCAACCGACCTGGACGCCGCCAGCGATATCGAGGTCTGGCAGACCCGTCAGAGCGAACTGGACAGCATCGCCCGTCTGAGCGCCTCGCTCGAAGCCGGCATGAATCGGTTCGACCAGGTCGACCGCCTGCGGCAGGAGGGTCGGCGCGAAGCGGCGTTATTGCTGCTGTCGGAAGTTCTGGAGGAAGACATCGACCGCAAATTCGACCCGCTGATCGATGATGCGATCAATCGCGAGCGTGAGCGGGCCCTGGTGGCGAGAGAGCGATTGATGGGGCTGATCGGGCTTTCCAGCTGGATTTCCATCAGCACGGCCATCGTCTCGGTGGTTTTCAGCATCGCCGCGGGCGCCATGCTTTTCAGAAGCATCCGAAGGCCGATCGAGGCCCTGATGCGAGGCACCGACGAAATCGCGGCCGGCAATCTCCCTTATCGCATTCCCATCGATAGCCGGGACGAATTCGGTTATCTCGCCAAGCACTTCAATCAAATGGCGCAAGAGCTGGAAGTCCAGCAGCGGAAGCTCGGCGAGGCGCGCACTGTGCTGGAACAAAAGGTGGCGGAGCGGACGCTCGAGCTGAACCACCTCAACGGCGAGCTGCAACGCATGGATCATGCGCGGAGGCAGTTCTTCGCCGATATCAGTCACGAACTGCGCACCCCGATTACGGTGATCCGCGGCGAGGCCGAAGTGACGCTTCGGGGGAGGAACAAGGATGCCGAGGAGTACAAGGAATCCTTGCAGCGCATTCTCGAACTGTCGCTGCAATTGGGTAAGCTGGTCAACGATCTGTTGTTCCTCGCCAGGGCCGAAACCGCGAACCTACAGTTCGAGTGGGAAACCCTCGATCTCGTCGAACTGGTCGTCAATGCGGCCGAGGATATACGTGTGCTGGCGCAGGAGAAATCGATCGAGGTGACGCTGAACGTAACGGATACGCCGGTGTGGGTCCGCGGCGACAAACAGCGGCTTCGACAGATCATTTTCGTTCTCGGGGACAATGCCTGCCGATATTCGCATGCCGGCGGCCGGATCATCATCGATCTGGAGGGCGACGGAACGGAAGCGCTTCTGCGCGTCATCGATCACGGCATAGGCATTCCCGCCCAGGACCTCAAGATGATCTTCGACCGTTACTACCGCAGCACGAACGCCCGCCGTTCCAGCGACGACGGCACCGGCCTCGGGCTTCCGGTCGCAAAAGCCATCGTGGCCGCGCACGGCGGGGAGATTTCGGCGGACAGCAGCGAAGAAGCGGGAACGACATTTGCAGTAACATTGCCGCAAGTTGATTTGAAAGACAGCGCTGTCGATGCGAGCGCCGACGATTTCGACTACGTCCGAGAATCGGCCGCATAGCTCGAAGGCCGGCGTTTTGTGGGAACGGGCTTTAGAGCTGATTTCGTCGCGATGTAGCGCCCGAGGCTAGTAGGTCGGCAATCCTTTGCCGACGAAGACGTTTCGATGGGCACGCTACGCTTTGCCCATCCTACCTAGCCCGCGATGGGCAGCCGTTCGGGATCGCGGGCTAGAGCCTGCTCCAACGGAATGCGCAAAATGTCTAATAAAACGCTTTTTTTTGGGAGAGGTAACAAGACCTTGGATATTCTGCTGGTGGAAGACGACGAGCGTATCGTCGAATTCGTCAGACGAGGGTTGAAGGCCGAGGGGTATGCGGTGGATGTCGCCCGTACCGGACGGGACGGCATCGCGCTGGGAAACACGGCGGCCTATCGGTTGATCATCCTGGATCGAAAGCTGCCCGATCTTACCGGTCTCGAAGTGTGCGAGCGCCTGCGCGCCGATCACGTCGACACGCCCATACTCATGCTGACGGCCATGGATACGGTGCAGGACAAGGTGACCGGCCTCCGCTCCGGAGCGGACGACTATATGACCAAGCCCTTCTCGTTCGAAGAATTGCTCGCACGCATCGAAGCGCTGATGCGGCGGCGCGGAGTAGGGATCAAGAGCGAGGCCAGGGAACTCCGCATCGCCGATCTGGTGCTGAACCAGGAGACCCATGAGGTTCGGCGCGGCAATCAGGTGATCGATCTGACGCCCAAGGAGTTCGCGCTGCTCGAGAGTTTCATGAAGGCTCCCGGCAAGGTTTTGAGCCGAACGCGGATTCTGGAGCAGGTTTGGGGTTATAGCGCCGATCCCATGACCAATGTGGTCGACGTGTACGTCCGCCAGTTGCGGCGCAAGATCGATGAGAATTACGACCATAAGCTTCTCAAGACGGTTCGGGGTTACGGCTACAAGCTGGACGCCTCGCAGGAATCGGACGCGATCGCCCAGGGGGGCGCAGAGGCCTGAGTAAAGCGCAGGGGACGCTGAAGCACACTCATGTGCGCCCACGCCGATCCGTTGCGGTATTATCTGCATGCCCGAAGTGGGCTTCCGGGGGCGGCGGATTACGAACAATAAATAATTCGGGCAAATCGATTGTTCGAACTCATCACCAGGTGCATCTCATGAATAGGGTTATCCATGGCCTGTCCGCAGGCGAATATCGGGGTGGGGGCTCCCGTGGGGAAGAATCATGTTTTACACGGTTCCTTCTTTTTTTCATCACCCCTTTACGATGGTCGATGGCGGCGCTCGCGATTGCCCTGGGCGGATACCA
>NZ_JBDIVO010000438.1:0-3346 GCF_039794385.1 Methylocaldum sp.
ACGTGGCCGGCCGTGGTGTCCGCCACACGGTCGCCAATCGGGACGGCAGGCGGACCCGGCGGACCAGTGACGACTACGATCGCGCGGGCCGCTTGACGCGGGTGGTCGATCCCAACGGAGGCGAGACCCGTTTCGAGTACGATCAAGCGGGTCGGCTAGCAAAGCGCACGATGCCGAACGGCGTTGCAACGACCTATACCTACGATCTGCGCGATCAGATCGTCGGCATCAGCCACGCGAACGCCTCGGGCACGATCCTGAGTTCCGTCAGTTACAGTCGCAATCCGGGCGGCGAGCCGAATCGCGTGACTTGGCAGGACGGCAGCTATGTACAATTGACCTACGATGCGGCACTGCGGGTGACCGAAGAGGCGTTCCACGACGCCACCGATCAGCTCATTCGGCGGATCGAATACCGATACGACCAAACCGGCAACCGGATCGCCCGCATCGTCGATGGTGCCAGGACCGATTACAGCTACGGGGCCGCGCACCGACTGCTGTCGGCGGACGGAGCGGAACCGCAAAGCTATGAGTACGATGCCGACGGCCGAACCCGTCGCATCGATCGAGGTAGTCTCGATGCGGCTTTAGCCTATAACTTCGCTGGCCAGATCCGAACGGTCGATTTTGGCGGACGCATGATCGGCTATACCTACGACGCCGCCGGGCGGCGGATTGCCGCCGTCGACGGCGCCGGCACGCGGCGCTTCCTCAAGGCTCCCGGGGTGCTGGGCTCGTATGACAATCCCCAGGCGGTGCTTGACGGCGCCTCCAATCTGCTACAGACCTACGTTTATGCCGGCAACGAGCCGCTGCAGCGCAGCAGCGGCGGTAGTACGCGTTACTACTTGACCGACGCGATGGGCTCGGTGATCGGCATCACCGATGAAGCGGGCAACGTCGTCGGCACGACCAAGTACGACGCCTTCGGCCAACCGGTGGACGCCACCGGGGACATGAGCCTGCCGGCGGATGCTGGCGGCGACTTCCGATTCCATGGCCAATGGATCGAGGCCGCTACCGGTTTGTACGACCTCCGTGCCCGGGACTACGATCCTGTCACCGGCCGCTTCCTGGCCCCTGATCCGGCCGAGCCGGATCTGTTCGAGCCCGAGAGCCTGAACCGCTATCAGTTCGCCAATTCGAACCCGTATTTCTTCGCCGACCCGACCGGGCGTTTTACGCTCGTCAGCGTCAACATCAGCATCAACATTCAGGCGACGTTGCGGAGCATCGCAGTCAATATCGCCAAGGATTATTTCATCGACAAGGCGCGCAGCGTTGCCGGCTCGCTGCTGGTCAGCGCACTGCGCAATTTCACCGCCCTGGAGGGCTTCAATCCTTGGGGCTTCATCGGGGTTACCAATCCCGGCGAGGCGGGCCGCATCTGGGAGCAGAAAGTGCAGCAGTTTGTCTGCTCGGTATTCCCGGACGTGATGCGGGACATCGTCTGGTTCGAGCCGACGATTGCGGGCGGGTCCGCCACGAACAACGGCTATGGTTGCCCGGGCGGCGGCAACGGCGGGTTCGCTAAGCGCGGCTCGGCGAAGCCGGATTTCGTGATCAGCAAAACCCCGCCAGAAGACCTAGAAGAAAGAAGACTCAAAGCGTACCTGATCGGTGAAACCAAGTGGCGGCTGAAAACGTTCTATAACGCTTATGTGAAGAACGGTGGCAGGCAGCGCAACCAGTTCGAGCAGATTGCCGAGTTCGCGAAGCAGCGGGTCTATTCCCGCACCGCGATCTTCGTCGCGCTGCTGAATGGAACGAATGGCGCCGAAAGTTTGGAACTTACGAAACTGCTGACAACCGCCGCCGCCAGCAAGGGAATCATACCCATCATGGCGAGCGCCCAGTAGTCGTCTATCCTTAGTATTCGGCGAAAAGCTCGCGTTCAAAGTTGGACCACATGAATCCCGGAGACGGTCGATGCCTTTTACACCCAAAGAAGACAAGCGCTTCCTGGAACTGCTGATCTCGCAACGAGATGTGTCATTGGAGGATGCTCTCAAGATCTTTGCCGACCGCAAAGGCCAGATCAAGCGGGACGCAGCGGAGACAACCTTGCGTTTTCTCCAGTCCCCAGATCTTTTCAGCCTGGTGGACGCGGAAGGCAGATCGGTATACTGGAGCAAACCCGTGTTCGATTTTCCGGGTAATTATCGAATCCGGTTCAATGGCATCGCAGGCAAGGAGAATAACCTCGCGGGTCGTTTCTGCGACCGCATTGATCCTTCAGGCATCGAGGAGATCGCACCCGGATACGTTTGGGCGACCATGAAACGGCAGGAGCCGTTGCGCATCGTCGGTGAGTGTACGCCTGGCTTCATTGGCGAGGAGAGTGCCCCGCTGCTTGCGGAACGCATCCGCGCCTTCACCCATCAATTCGCGTTTCACCTCGTCGCCGGCCATCATGACCGGATCGCCGGGCTGTTTTCTCCGCGCGCGGCGAAGGGGCAGACGCTGGAAACGCTACTGACGCGCATCGGCAACCTCGAGAAGGAGTTCGGGCCTTTCGACTACTTCGACCACGTCGAGGTGGTAACCGTGTACAACGGCGACGTCTCGGGTGTCGATGCGAGTGCCCACATGAAGCTGCCGAAAGGCATCCACCGTAACGAGCAGCGCGGCCTGTCCAGGTTTCAGATCATCAGTGTCTGCACCCCGAACGGCATGTTCGTACACGAATACACGGTGTCGCTGTACATCATCGAGGAGGACGGCTTCTTCCGGATTTGCGACGCCTCCGCGTACTACGGCTACTAAGGCGGCTTCCTCTGGCATCTCGCTGCACACACCCGAAACCGGGCTCAATTGAGTGAGGGCCGCGGGTAACCGATCGTTCAGTTGAGCTTGGCGCCGATGGCGGTTGTAAAGCACTTCGACCTTTTCCGTGAGTTTCGCGATGGTTTGTTGCCGGGCAGCACGCCGCGGGTGATGGACCTGTTCGTTCTTCAACCTGCCTGTGAGGCTTTTTCGCGGGCATTTCGAGCGCGTGCCGCGAGATCGTCCACATGAGCCTGGCGTACAATCCGCTCGGAGACGTATCGAACACGCGGTACATCAATCCCACCGAATACTCGAGTTGCAATGGCTTCATCAGCGCGTACCGCGCAGCGGCGCCTTTGCTCCCAGTTCGGAAAACGCCGATCTAATGACCGGCCAACCGATTGACACTGAGTGTTTTATTCATTCTGCCGTGGACGACTGTTTAAACAATGCCCTTGGCCGGATCCTTGCCGCGATGGAGCGGAGTGGATATCCGTTGCCTGGTCTACTCAGACCCGGGTTGTCAGATAGGGACCGACAGGCCGTGTTAGCGGATTTCCCGTGGCAACTGCCG
>NZ_JBDIVO010000439.1:0-3336 GCF_039794385.1 Methylocaldum sp.
GACGACGGCGTCCTGATCCTCCTGGCCAAGCAGGACCGTACCGTTAGGATTGAAGTGGGGCGCGGGCTCGAGGGCGTGATCCCCGATGCCGTCGCCAACCGGATCGTGGAAGACGTGATGCTCCCGTTTTTCAAACAAGGCGATTTCTACGGCGGCCTGTCCGAAGGCATCGATAGCCTTTTCGCCCTGATTCGCGGGGAGCCTCTGCCCGCGCCAGCCGATGGCGAAAGAGTTCCGGATGAGGATCTGGGCGGCGTTTTCGGGCTTTCGATTCTGGGCGGCATCTTCGGTGGGCGGATACTCCGGTTTCTGTTCGGCCCCTTTCTCGGCGGGCTCATTGCCGGCGCGGGCGCCGGACTGCTGGTCGCCTTTTTCGGTCTGCCGATCCTGTTTTCGCTTTTCGTCGGCTTCTTCGTGTTCATGACGGTGTTCGGAGGCATGGGTCGGGTAGGGCCGGGCGGCTGGTACGGCGGGCCCGGTGGATTCGGCGGCTCCTCCGGAGGTGGCGGTTTCCGAGGGGGCGGCGGCGGTTTCAGCGGCGGCGGAGCTTCGGGGCGCTGGTGATGTTCAAGCATTTCGGTCGTATCCTAAAGCATCTGTGTTACGGACCCTGGCGGCTTCGGCGGGTCCTGCCGCGCCACGCGCTTAAAGCCATCGCCGAGGAGATCCGTGAAAGCGAGACGAAGCACGGCGGAGAAATCCGCGTCGCCGTGGAAATTTCGCTCGATTGGCGGAGATTGCTGCGGCGGGAGACGCCGAGGGAAAGGGCCTTGGAAGTGTTTTCCGATCTCCGCATCTGGGATACGGAACGGAACAACGGCGTTTTGATTTATCTGCTGCTCGCGGATAGGGACGTGGAGATCGTCGCCGATCGCGGTATCGACCGGCTGGTCGGAGCGGAAGCTTGGGAGCGTATCTGCCATGAGATGGAAGCGGCTTTTCGGAAAGGCGACTTCGAGGCGGGTATCGTGGCCGGGGTTCAAGCCGTGGGCTCTCATTTGGAAAAGCACTTCGCGGGACCGGATCTGCACGGCGACGAGCTCGCCAATCATCCGGTCATTATTGATGGTTGAGTTTGCTCGGCCGCTCCTGTTTTGAGTTAAGGCTCAGGCTCGTCGTTCCGGCAGGGAATGCCGGAACCCAGACGTTCGGGACGACTTGCGGAGTAACGTCCTTGTCGACTGGATACCGGCACTCCCTGCCGGTATGACGGCTTAGTTCAACAGCATTGTCCCGCGCCGGGTACGGACTTTTTCCGGTCAACCGGCTAGTTGCCGATTACTATTAACGGATCACTTCATTTGCCGGAGACCACTCATGACCGACGCATTGTTAATCGCCAAAGGCCGGGATTCGCTTTCACTGCTGCCGTCCATGGCCAACCGCCACGGCCTGATCAGCGGCGCGACCGGCACCGGCAAGACCGTTACGTTGCAAGTTCTGGCGGAGCGTTTCAGCCGCATCGGCGTGCCGGTGTTTTTATCGGACATCAAAGGCGATTTGTCCGGTTTGAGCCAGCCGGGCGTGGCCAGCCCGAAGATGGTCGAGCGGCTCTCGTTGCTCGGCATCCAGGGCCATGAATTCGCCGGATTTCCGGTGACCTTTTGGGATGTTTTCGGCGAACAGGGACATCCCGCTCGGGCGACCATTTCCGAGATGGGGCCCTTGCTGCTCTCGCGCATGCTTAATCTGAACGAAACCCAGGAGGGCGTGCTCCACCTGGTTTTCAAGATCGCGGACGACAGCGGAATGCTGCTGCTCGATCTGAAGGACTTGCGCGCGATGCTTCAGTTCGTGGGCGAAAATGCGGGCCAATTCACCACCTCGTACGGCAACATCTCCGCCGCCAGCATCGGCGCCATCCAGCGCGGTTTGATGGCCTTGGAAAGCCAGGGCGGAGACCGGCTGTTCGGCGAGCCCTCCCTGAACATCGACGATCTGATGCAAACCGCGCCGGACGGGCAGGGCGTAATCAATATCATGGCCGCCGACAAGCTCATGCAGGCACCGAAAGTCTATGCAGCCTTTCTGCTCTGGCTGTTGTCCGAACTGTTCGAGCATCTGCCGGAAGTGGGGGATCGCGACAAACCCAAGCTGGTGTTTTTCTTCGACGAGGCGCATCTGCTATTCGACGACGCTCCGGAGATTTTGCTGGACAAGATCGAGCAAGTCGTGCGCCTGATCCGCTCCAAGGGCGTGGGCGTTTATTTCGTGACGCAAAATCCTCTGGACGTTCCGGACAAGGTTTTGGGACAGCTCGGCAATCGCATCCAGCACGCGCTTCGGGCCTTTACGCCGCGGGATCAGAAAGCGGTTCGTTCGGCGGCCGAAACCATGCGCGACAATCCGGACCTGGACGAGAAGACCGTCATTACCGAGTTGGGCGTCGGCGAAGCCTTGGTTTCATTACTCGACGAAAAAGGCCGTCCGCATATCGTCGAGCGGGCCTTCATCCTGCCGCCTCAAAGCAAGATCGGCCCCATCGATGCCGCTCAACGAAAGCAACTCATCGGCGAGTCGCCCATCGCGGGCCATTACGAAAAAGCCGTGGACCGGGAGTCGGCCTACGAAATGCTCAAAGCGCGTGCCGCCGAGGATCTCCAGCAAAGGACCGAAGAAGCCGGTCGTCCTGCTTCCGGTTCGGCAGCCGGAGGCATTTTCGATACGCTCGGGAGCATTCTGGGCACTCCGTCGCGCGGTAAGGGCAAACAACGGCAAACCGCGATGGAGGCCTTCGCCAAAAGCGCCGCCCGAAGCATAGGCAGCGAACTCGGCCGGCAGCTTCTTAGGGGCGTGCTGGGGTCTTTGACGGGAAGAAAAAGGTAGGGTGGACGTTATCAGGTATACCAAAAGGTAGGATGCGGTGAGGGACGAACCGCATCGTTCGCGATCAATGCGTTTCGGGCACTCAGTGCATCTTACGAACTCGTTATCGGGCAGGCGGCAATAAAAATATCGGCTTGCGGCTATTCTTAACGACGGCTCAGTTTACATGTGGGTCCCGGTCGGCCAGTTTCGGCCGACCGGGACTTCTCGCGAGGCGCCGAACGAACCCGCGTGATCCGTGCGGCCATAGAAGAGTTGACGAGGAGTTAAGATGTTTTACGAAGTGAAGCCTTTGGTGCTGATTCTGATCGGGGCCGCCGTGGTCATGAGTCAGACCGCCTTGGCGATACCGTTTGCCGTACTGTTGATCGTTCTCGGCGCATTCATTATGGGCATGCGTTTCATCTATCGCTCCGAAAGAGTCAGTAGAGCAAAAACCGCTTCACGGCAACGAAAGAATTTCTGACTTACCGGGCAATCGGCATTTCGTTCCGCAGAGCCGCAGAGACC
>NZ_JBDIVO010000440.1:0-3322 GCF_039794385.1 Methylocaldum sp.
GAGGAGAACGAACGTGCTGGCACGGCGGCGGTTGCGGCTCATTAAGCCGGAAGCTCAATCAAACGAATCCTTTTATCGCGGAGGAAGCATGAAGGTCGCATTCTCTACCCAAGACCTACAACGGGTCGACGCCCATTTCGGATGGGCCAAGAACATCGCCATCTATGAATTGTCGGCGGAGGGCTATCGCTTCCTCGAAGCCGTGCAATTCGAGGGCGACCTGCAGGAAGACGGCAACGAAGACAAGCTGGCTCCGAAGCTCGAAGCCATCAAGGACTGCGCAATTCTTTACGTCGCCGCCATCGGCGGTTCCGGCGCGGCGCGGGTGGTGGCCCAGGGCATACATCCCATGAAGGTTCCGCAGCCCGAGCCTATCACCGATCTCTTGGACAAACTCCAGCAGGTCCTCAAAGGCACTCCGCCGCCCTGGCTCCGCAAGGTGCTGGCGAAGGAAGGCAAGGGGCAGGACCGTGAATTCGATTTTGAAGAAGAAGAGGTGGAACATGGCTGAAGCATTGGCAGTAAAAACCGAAGGCGCGGCATCGCCCATGGAGTCGGCGTTCATCAAGGAATTGGTCAAGCAATGGCGCGCGCAGGATTCCTACGGCACCTGGGACGGCAAGAGCGACGAAATGCTGCTCGAGCCTTACATCCTCACCAAGGAGAAGCGGCAGGCGATTCCCATCGTCGGCGATCCCGACCCCGAGACCTTGTGGCGTCTGGACCTGTTCTATAACGCCGTCGGCCTTTCCATCGAGCGGGCCAGCGGGGTCATGGTCACGCCCATGATGAAGATGTCGCACGAAGGCTTCGGCCGCATGGTACTGATCGCCGGCCGGCTGATCGTGGTGAACAAGCAGTTGCGCGACGTTCACCGGTTCGGATTTCCGTCCATGGAAAAACTCGCGGAGGAAGGCGAGAAACTCGTGGCCGCAGGAGTGGACATGATCAACAAATATTCCGAAGTGGCCCGCTACAGTTGAGAACAACGTAGGGTGGGTCAGGCCGGATCCGGCCGTAACCCGCCGGAAACCGCGAGAAGGCGGGGCACAGTCATCGACGGAACCCCGCCCGAACCGGCAAACCAACGAGGCACCCATGACAGACGCAGAAGATACGAAAGCCAAACTGAAAAAACTGAACGCCCAGGCGACCGCGCTGAAAATGGATCTCCACGACTTGGCCGAGGATTTGCCCACCGGCTGGGAGCGAATCCTGGAAGTCGCGGAGAAAACCTATCAGGCCTATCGTGAACTGGACGAATTCCGCAAAACCAGCGCTGGTTAGGAGTCTACGATGAGCGAATTTACGGTCACCCTACCCGGGGGCAAGGTATGGACCCCCAAATTTGTCGAGATCATCGACCAGGAGAAATGTATCGGCTGCGGACGCTGCTATAAGGTCTGCGGACGCGAAGTCCTGGAGATGGTCGGAGTCAACGAGGACGGCGAAATAGTCACGCTCAGCCAGGACGAGGACGAGGACGACGAATACGACAAGAAAGTGATGTCGATCGCCAACGTCGCGAACTGCGTGGGGTGTGAGGCTTGCGCCAAGATATGCCCCAAGCAGTGCTATACCCACGAAGCGGCGGCAGCCTGATGCCAGCCCCCATGCGCCAGCCCATCCCGAACGCTTCGGCGCCCGTTCCCTCGGCGGTCCACTACGATCCGCTGATGGGCTACGCCCGCGACCCGCAGGACTCCGTGACCCGCACCTTCGTTTCGGCGATCGAGATGGCGCGGAGTTCGTCCAGGCTGACGGGGCGGGCGGCCTTCGGGCTCGATGCGGATGAGTTCGAGGGGCTGCTCGACCGGTATTTTCCGGGCGCCGCTCGCATTTATCTCACGCCGGCGTTGAAAGCATCGCTTGCGGACACCAAAACCCGCCGGATAGAGACGGACGAATTCGAAGATCTCGTGGCGCTGCTTTTGGAACACCGCGGCGACGACAGCCGGGAGAGCCGCTGGCTGGCTTACGCGATCGCCGCCTGCTGCATGGGGGACGACCATCTCTGGCAGGACATGGGCTTGCCCGACCGAAAGGCCCTATCCGACCTTCTGGCACGCCGTTTTCCCGCGCTGTTCGCTCGAAATACCGGCGGCATGCGCTGGAAGAAGTTTTTCTACAAACAGCTCTGCGAACGCGATGGGGCCTTCGTCTGCCGCTCCCCCAGCTGCGCGGAGTGCGTCGAATATTCCAATTGTTTCGGACCCGAGGAGGAAAGCGCATGGCAACCGGCGAAGCGATGACCGTACCGGGACTCGGCAAGGCGCCTCCCGCGGGCGCTTGCACCGCGGCGGAATCGCCCCCCGAGTTATGGCAGGCGGTTTTGGAACAAAGCGGAGCGCGGTTCGACGATTCCGGAGTCATCGACTTCGGGCATGTCGAAGCCGAGTGCCGGCAGGCGCTGAGCGCCGATGTGATGGCGGACCTGTCCCATTACGGACTGATCGAAGTCAAGGGCGACGACGCCCAGAAATTTCTGGCGAGTCTATTCACCGGCGACGTGCGCCTGGTGTCGGCGGAAAAGGGACTGTTCACCGCCTGGTGCGACGCCAAGGGAAGGGCGCAGGCGACGTTCTGGCTGTTCGTGCACGACGGTGCCTTTCACCTTCTTCTGCCGAAAGGTCTCGTGAAGTCGGTTTTAACCGGATTGAAACTATACCTTCTCAGGGTCAAGGCGACTCTCACTGATGCCGGCAACGACCTGGTCCGCGTCGGTTTATCCGGTCCGAGCATGGAATCCCGGCTCGCCGCCTTGTTCGGCGCGCCGCCGCCCGAACAGGCCGGGGATACCCGCAGCTACGGGGCTTGCACCCTAATGGCGATCACCGGACAACCACACCCCCGCTGGGTTCTTGTCGGCAGCGCGGCGGCGGTTGCCGAAACGTGGCAAAACCTTCTGTCCAGTGTTTCGCCCGTAGGGCGGGACGCCTGGTCTCTGCTGGACATTTTGGCCGGCATACCGCTGCTGGTGCCGGAAACGGCCGGCGAGTTCATCCCGCAGATGCTGAACATGGAGGCCCTGGGCGGCCTGTGTTTCACCAAAGGCTGTTATCCGGGACAGGAAGTCATCGCGCGGCTGCATTACCGCGGGCAACTCAAGCGGCGCCTATACCTGGCCTACGCCGCCGGCGATTCGGTTCCGCCGCCCGGTACCACGCTTCATATCGAAGGCATTGCGGAAAGCGTCGGAACAGTGGTCTCCGCCACGCGCCATCCGGATGGGCGGACGGCTCTTCTCGCGGTGGTGAAGATCGAAGAAAAGGATCAAGGGGAAGTTCGGTTAGCGGATGCTCAAGGACCTGGGCTTCGCTTC
>NZ_JBDIVO010000441.1:0-3306 GCF_039794385.1 Methylocaldum sp.
TGCCGACAACCGCTAGAGCATTTTTATACCTACTGTACGGGCATTCTGCGTAGGTCGGGAATCCCTTCCCGACGCCGAAGCCGCCCTTCCCGACGGTGCAGTTGGGCCAGCGGGTTCGTCGGCAAAGGATTGCCGACCTACGAAAGCTTGAGTCGATCTACCCTGGCCGAAGGCGCCAACGACTCCGGCCAGGCCTGTTTTGCCGTAGAGCGAGATGAAAACGCTCTAAAACGCGGACAGCCGGCGTATTCTCCATGGAAGCGCCTGCATGACCTTGGGAAACCGGCGCGTCACGACCTCGCCGATACCGCCGCGCGCAGTCACCATGTAGCGGTGGAGCAGCAAGGCTTCCGTCCTCATGCTCAGCGGCAGCGCGGCCGTCTTGACGGCGCAGCTGTCCAGCCATTCGATTCCGGTGCCTAGGAGGTCCGCATCGTCATGGAGGCGGTGAATGCCCTCCAAATCCAGCAGAAAACCCGGACCGCATCGGGCATAGGGCGGACTCTCGTCGTAGGCCATCTTGAACCCGAAGCATCCCGGAGGCGCGAGGAAGGCGCTGCGCGCCGCGACCAGCCTGTCGCCGACCCGCAAAGTAAGCAGCGAGAGGCGCTTACGGCGGTGCGCCTCTTTGAGAATGTCCTTGGCGATCGCAGCGCCATCGGGCATGGATGCCATGGAGGTGCCGATCTTTCCCTTCCATTGGCTGAATTCCAGGGAGATGAATTCGTCGAAAAGACGGTCGACGTCGTCGGATCTGTCGAGATCGGCGACCCGTACCGGTCCTAGATCCTCGAGCAGGCGGCGCAAGCGCCTGAGATGTCGGCGCCGTTTGCCCGACAGTACGCGTGCGAAATAGGTCTCGGCATCCGTTTGGCGGCGGTACAGGTGCGATTCGCGGACATCATGTACATGGCACAATCGATGGTCCTCGGTAAGCCAGCACTCGGCCGCGCGGAGGATCTCGCTGTCGCCGGGCAGGTCCTTGAACAGGATGATAGTCGGCGGGTGCTGCCGGGCGAGCAGCCATCGGCCCAATGCCGCCAGGCTGTTGCCGACCGCCCCGTAGCGGAGCAGCGGCGTGCGGCGCAGCGTCCAACGATAGGCGTCCTGCCACGGACGCAGACAGCGAACCGGGCACAGCGGGTGAAGCAGTGTCTGCTCGAACGGGAAGAATCCGATCAGCGTTTCGGGCGCTTCCGAACCGCTGTCGTCGGTCCCGTGAACGAGCAGAAAACGCAGGCGCCGCTTCCTTTTCGAGATCTTGAGCAGCGGCAGAAAATACCACGGTTCGTAGAAAGGATTGGGGTGCGCCGCTTTTTCCGCCAGGTCTTCGAGAGCCTCGCGATGGTGTTCGATGCCTTCGATCGTGTCGATGACGGTGACCGAACCTAGGCGCGCATCCCCGAACGGAAATATACTCGGCCGAGAGACGCCGCGCGCGGCTCGGGCAGTTCGGTTCAACCAGTCATTCCTGCCCGTCGAGTGCCGTTTCAATACCCGCCTCCGAGCGTCCCGCGCGGGACAAGGGTTTGCGCAGTCCTTTCATGTTTGGAGGAGTGGAGCGCTCTCGAACCCTATCGGGCTCGATTGGAAACCTGATCACATCGTCGGGAGGAGAGAGGAATCTTGTTTGCTCTCGGTTCGACAGGATCGGCTCGGGGCCGGAAATGCGTGATGACTCGTTCATGGAATCCCTTCGCAGAAAACGTAAAGAACGTCAGTGTAGAAGCCTTGGCGTCCCTGATCGTGAAATAATGGGATTTGGACAAAATGTCGTCAAGAGGCGATCCGAAACGATCATCGAGGTGCCGAGCCATGCGTGTTACCGTTCGATCCCGATTTAAACCGAGCGTGCCGGCGGCTCTGCTGGCCGCGCTGGCGGGTTGCGCTTCGCAGCCGGATTTGGGGTCGTCCGGCCGGTGGGTGGACCTCACCCATTCTTTTTCTGCCGAGACCGTGTACTGGCCCACTGCGACGCCCTTCCGTCTGGAACCGGTGTTTGTCGGGACGACCGAAAAGGGCTTTCATTACGAGGCCTATCAGTTCCAAGCGGCGGAACATGGCGGCACTCATCTGGATGCCTCGAATCATTTTTCCGCTCACGGTCTCGCGGTCGACCGGATTCCGCTCGACCGGCTGATCGGTCCAGCCGTCGTGATCGACGTATCGTCCAATGCCGCGAAAAATCCCGATTACAGGGTGGGCCAAGACGATTTTGCCGCTTGGGAAAAGAGCCACGGACCGATACCCGAAGAGGCGATCGTATTGCTGCATACGGGCTATGGCCGGTTTTGGCCGGACCCGGTCAAGTATTTGGGTACCGCCGAGCGGGGCGAGGCGGCGGTGGCGAAACTCCACTTTCCCGGCCTGGCCCCCGAAGCCGCGCGCTGGTTGGCCGAACGGCGCCGCATCAAAGCCGTCGGATTGGATACGGCGAGCATCGACTATGGGCAGTCATCGCATTTCGAGGCCCATAGAATTCTCTCGGAAAAGCGCATTCCGATTTTCGAAAACGTCGCCCGGCTCGGCGAACTGCCCACGACGGGCGCCATGGTGGTGGCCCTGCCGATGAAGATCGAGGGCGGCAGCGGCGCGCCTCTCCGGATTATCGCGTGGGTGCCTGGAAAGAATCGATAAGGCGGTTGCGGGACTAATTTACGGCTTGTGGGAGCGGGCTAAAGTGAAGTAGGTCGGCAATCCTTTGCCGACGCACCGGGTCGACAACGGGCTTGGTCGGCAAAGGGTTGCCGACCTACGACCTGTCGTTTCCCGGTTCATGACTTCCGGTCCTGCCCGGCATCCGCTGCGAAAAACGATATCCCCTGCGCCAGCGGAAGAGCCTCTCCCCAATTGATGGTATTGGTCTGCCGCCGCATGTACATCTTCCAGGCATCGGAACCCGCTTCGCGACCGCCTCCGGTATCTTTCTCGCCGCCGAAGGCTCCGCCGATTTCGGCGCCCGACGTGCCGACATTGACATTGGCGATACCGCAGTCGCTGCCCGAAGCCGACAGGAACCGCTCGGCCGATCTGAGATTCAGCGTGAACAGCGACGAGGACAGTCCTTGCGATGCGCTGTTCTGCCGGGCGATCGCCTCTTCCAGACGGCGGAACGTCATCACGTAGACGATAGGCGCGAAGGTTTCGCGTTGCACGATGTCCCAATGGTTTTCCGCCCGGATCAAGGTCGGCTCGACAAAGCAGCCGGGCCGATCGAGCACCCGGCCGCCGTAGAGCACCTCGCCACCCTGGCGCCGTGCTGCATGCACGGCGTTACGGTACGCCTCGACGGCCGCCGGGTCGATG
>NZ_JBDIVO010000442.1:0-3270 GCF_039794385.1 Methylocaldum sp.
AGCGGAGACTAGGGGCCAACCCGCCATCGATGGGTTTCGCTTCGCTCTACCCATCCTACGATGAATGTTCACTCCAATGCCGAATGGAATTGGGAGTCGCAGCGGTTCTCCGGCACGGCTTCCAAAAGCGGTTGCTGAACCAAAAGGCCCGGCATGGTCAAACAGAGATTAAACCACCGAATTTGTATCCGTAAGTCGGCGGGGCGGTATCACTCCCTCTGAGCTGAATAAAATGCCTTTGCGCGTGTGCCCATGGTGAGGAAGGTAATCCCATGAAAGAACTGGTGGAAGGCTTTCACAGGTTTCAGCAGAGCCTCTCGAAGTCAGAGAGAGAGTCATTCAAAAAGCTGGCGGGCGGACAGAATCCACTTGCCCTTTTCATTACCTGCTCGGACTCGCGTATCGACCCGAACTGGATCACGCAGTCGAAACCGGGCGACCTGTTCATCCTGCGGAATGCGGGGAATATCATTCCTCCTTATGGGGCTAGCGGCGGCGGGGAAGCGGCCACCATCGAGTACGCCGTCGCCAATCTGGGAGTGAAGGAAATCATCGTTTGCGGCCATACCTATTGCGGGGCCATGCAGGCGCTGCTGAGCGGCCCGGAAAGCGTGGCCGACCTCCCGGCCGCTCGCGCTTGGCTCGGCCATGCCGAGGCGACCCGCCGGATCACTCGGGAAAATTACGCTCATCTGGAAGGCAATTCCCTCTTGACGGCCGCCGTGCAAGAGAATGTTTTAGTTCAATTGGAAAACTTGCGTACGCACCCCGTGGTTGCCGCGGGACTCGTCCGAGGGACTATCAAGCTCTATGGCTGGGTTTACAAGATCGATAAGGCCGAAGTTTTCGCCTATGTCCCTGGACGCGGCCAGTTTCTCGCTCTGCCGGAGCACCCGTCCGTACCCATCCCCTCCGCCATGCAGCTTGCCGTCAAACGAATCATCTAATGCCTTGAAGCTCATATCGCTCGCCTGCAGCAGGATCGCCCGCCGGGCTTGCGGCTCGAGGAATCCGTTCTCGGGTGCGCCATTCCGTCCGCCTATACCGGAGATGTACACTTGCTAACAGATAGGCTGCAGGTAAGCAGCTGTCTCTAAGCTTATCGCCGCCTGAAATGTGGCAAGAGAGATCGAACCATGAAACCGCTGATCTACGGTCTTCACTTCAATAATCTTCGCGGCGACATCTACGGCGGCCTCGTTGCCACGGTCGTGGCCCTTCCTTTGGCGCTTGCCTTCGGCGTAACCTCCGGGGCAGGGGCCATCGCCGGACTCTATGGAGCCATCTTCGTGGGTTTTTTCGCCGCCTTGTTCGGCGGAACGCCCGCTCAGGTCTCCGGCCCCACGGGTCCGATGACCGTGGTCATGGCCGAAGTCCTCCTGCTCTATGTCCATCAACCCGCCCTCGCCTTCACTGTCGTGATGATGGGCGGCGTCATCCAGATTCTCATCGGCCTCCTCAAATGGGGGCGCTACATTCGGCTGGTCCCGTTTCCGGTGATTTCCGGCTTTATGAGCGGGATCGGCTGCATCATTCTCATTCTGCAAATCCCCGCCCTGCTGGGGCACTCCCCCAAACCGGAAGGGGTGCTAGCCACGCTACGGGCGATCCCGGAGTTCTGGGACAGCCTCGATCCCCAGGCGGTCGGACTCACCCTCCTCTCACTGGGGATCGTGTCGCTGACCCCCGTCCGTATTGGCCAGTGGGTTCCGCCGCCGGTCCTGGCCCTGGTAATCGGCACGCTCACCGCCTATTTCTGGCTACCGGCCGCGCCGGTTATCGGCGAGGTGCCGGAAGGCTTTCCCACCCTCATCATCCCGACTTTTCAGGCCGATCTCTTGCTGGTGATGCTGGAATCGGCGGCGATCCTGGCCCTTTTGGGAACCATCGACAGCCTGCTAACCTCGCTGATTTGCGACAATCTCACCCGGACCCAGCACGATTCGAATCGGGAGTGTATCGGCCAGGGCATCGGCAATATAGTCGCCGGATTCTTCGGCGGATTACCCGGAGCCGGGGCCACCATGCGCTCGGTGGTCAACATCCGCACCGGTGGACGCACGCCCCTTTCGGGCATGCTCCACGCAGTGTTCCTCCTGGCCATACTATTGGGGCTGGGCCCATTAGCCGAAAAGATCCCGCTTGCCGTACTCGCCGGCATCCTGCTCAAGGTGGGCATCGATATCATCGACTGGTGGTTCGTGCGGCATGTCGTTCATGCGCCACGGGCCGACGTGCTGATCATGCTGGTGGTGCTGGGCCTGACGGTATTCGTGGATCTCATCCAGGCGGTGGGCGTTGGCGTGGTACTGGCGAACCTCCTGTTCGTAAAGCGCATGGGGGAATTCGAAGAATCGAGGCTGCGCATCATCACCCACGAGGCTCCGGAACCGCCCCTGATCTCCGAGGAGGCGGCCATCCTGGCCCGCAACAACGGCCAGATCATACTTATCCATATCGATGGGCCCATGAGTTTCGGCTCGGCCAACAACATGGTCCGCCGCCTGGAGCGGGTACGGCAATTCAGCACCTTCAAGAGCGTGGTCCTGGACCTATCCGATGTACCTTTCATCGATACTTCGGCAGCCAAGGCGGTGGAAGACATGATCCGCATGACTCGGGAGCACAAACAACACCTCTTCTTCGTGGGTATGCAGCCGCAACTGGTCAAGGTGTTAAGGGGTCTGGACGTGTTGAGCTTGATTCATCGGGACCATCACTACGCCAAACGCCTGGACGCCCTGCGTCATGCGGCTCTCATGGCGGGCTCCCGCCATCCGGGGGACAGACCGCTGTCACGTGGGGAAAAGGAAAACCTATCCTCCACTTCCGTATAACCGGATTACAGCGGTTTAGAGCCATGGGGCGTTGAGGGACGAAGCGCATCCTACACCCTCGCATCCAGGCGATTCACCTCATCGGTAATACCGCCCGAACCGGTTCTCCAAAAAATCCTCGAGCCGAAAGCTCTCCTGCGTCACGAAGCCTTGGTAGAGCTCGGTCCGGTTCAACACCTGATCGACGACTGCGCACACGGCGGCGGCGGTGGTCACCTGGATGGCCGACCACAGCTTCCCGTAGATCGTCTGCGGATAAATTTTCTTCACGTAGTTCTCTTCGTACAGTTCGCCGCGCTGCTTGCCGCTGACCGAGACATAAACCAGCACCACGTCCTGCACGGTCTTGGGGATGGCGTTTTCGAGGATGCGTTTGAGGGTTTCCCGATCTTTGTTGAGCTTGAGATCCCGCATCAGGAAATGAATCTTCTCG
>NZ_JBDIVO010000443.1:0-3262 GCF_039794385.1 Methylocaldum sp.
CGGAGCTCCGACTTGCAGGAGCCTATCCAGGGTGTAGCCGTAAGTTGGATCGAAGGTATACGCGTGGCAAAAATGAGACATCGTAAGGCTTATCCTGAGGTGTCCTCGACGGCCGAAATCGTACTTAGAGCCTATCCCAGTAGGCCGTTCGCCCTGAGCTTGTCGAAGGGTTTCTTGAGCCTACTGGGATAGGCTCTTATGACCTGGTGCGAACAGGGACGCCGCCCCGAATCGATGCTTGCCGATATGCTGCACACTTCGCCCCGTTCGCCATATTTTACCTTTCGGCTTCAACATTGCCCGAGAGCAGTAGCTCACGCCACTGGGGTGACTACATTTCGGTTTGTTCCGAGATTTCAAAGGGGCGTCAACTTCAATGCCGGATAGCGTACTTTCGAGTGTGGCGAAGCCGAAAACATGCAGTTTGCATTCCCCCTGGATCCACTGCCGGTTTACCCGCATAGCGGCCGATCTGTCCGTCGCCGGATGCGTCTCCGTAATTAGTCCTATAGAGTTCGGTTCTTGTACGATTGTCGCCGACGCTCTGAAACAAATGCATTAGTCATGCGGCATTAGTCAAACAGTTTAAAGTTAACGTCCTCTCGCTCGGAGACCATCGATGAAAGACACCGACTTCGTGAGATCCGCCTACGGGGTGCGGATACCCAAGATTCTGTACGGGACGGCATGGAAGAAGGACCGCACGGCGGCTCTGGTGCAGCAGGCCATCACCTTGGGATTTCGCGGCATCGATACCGCCGCCCAGCCGAAGCATTACGACGAGCCGGGCGTCGGTGCCGGCGTCGCGGCGTGTTTGAAGGCGGGGCTGACCCGTGCCGAACTCTATCTCCAGACCAAATTCACGCCCGTGAATGGGCAGGATCCCACCCGAATACCGTACGATCCGAAGGCGAGCTTGGCCGAGCAAGTCGCCCAATCGTGCGAGAGCTCACTGAGAAATCTTCAGAGCCCGTATCTCGATGGGCTGGTACTGCATTCCCCTCTAGCGAACGAGCGAGACACGATGGAAGTATGGCGGGCGATGGAAGCGATCTTCGAGGCTGGCGCCGTGAAGCAATTGGGAATCAGCAACTGCTATGCGCTCGAACAGCTCGAGCGGTTGTATCGGCAGGCGGCCATCAAGCCGGCGCTGATCCAGAACCGCTTCTATGCCGAGACCCGTTACGACCGCGAGATTCGCGCCTTCTGCCGGCAACACCAAATCGTCTATCAGAGCTTCTGGACGCTCACCGCCAATCCCCAGGTCATCGCACACCCCGCCTTGCAGACCTTGGCCGCAAAGTACCAGCGTACGCCCTCGCAAATCTTCTTCCGCTATCTGACCCAGATCGACATCGTTCCCCTGACCGGCACCGCCTCGGAAGCCCACATGCGAGAGGATCTTGCGATCTTCGATTTCGAGCTGACGACCGGCGAGTGCGATGCGGTGACCACCTTGCTTTGATTTTAAAGACAGCTGATGGCCGAGGGGAGGAAACCAACATGCCAGCCATGGGACATCAGTCGAATCCCCAAAGCCTGACAGCTTTAGCGGCGATGGTTCACGCCCGCCCTACCGGGCTCGTTTTTACGTCGGAATGCGAGACCTGACCCCGTGATCAACCGCCAAGACACGTGCCTTGGCGGTCGGCGTATGCGTCGGCAGTGTGAAAAACCCATAGCATCCATAGATCACGTAGCCAGGGAATACGTAAAGCCCGTTAATCATGGTGGTGATGGCGGTGTCCGTGCCCGTGTTTGCCCTTGTGATACCCGCCATCGCCATGGTAGTGGTGTCTGTGGCCGTGGCCATACGCATGGCCGTGGTGATGGGGGTGTACCACTCTATAGCACCCGTCCAGTGCCATCATCAATGTTAGCAACATTGCTATCCGCCAAATTTTTTTTGCTGATGCGTTCATCTGTATCGAAACTCCCCTAACCCATTACAAAGACAAGCGGAGTTGCCTGATCCAGATACGCCGTGTTTCTCTACGGCCGATCATGCAATTCGTTCCGCGCCTCCTTTCTACTCCTCCCGACATTAACCAAGCCTTAACGCACTTGACCCCCGCCGAACGTAGGAAGTGGAGCTTGTCGTCGTCCGCCGGCCTGCGCGGTAGCAAGCATTGCACTCGCTCCAGCCGAGTCCGTAAGCCGAACGACGGAGTTTCACTAGTCAGTTAAAGCGTTCGGAATTGGAGTATCGAGGACGCGCAGGGCGTCATGAGTGCCCATTCGATGATGTGAAGCGTGGACAGAGCGGCTACGGCGGAATTAGGAAAGAAGCGGAACGAGCCGGCATCGAAATTCCGAACGGCCCGCCCGCGTTCGCCGTTCAGATCATGAACCGCGTAAGCTCGCTTCCGCGTGATCAAGACTGACTCCATGCTTGCAAAAAGGTTGGCGGCTGCTTTTCGGGGCGCCAGGGGGAGTGTTGGAATGTGAGAACTGACGCTATTTGTGTGCTCGGATCGCCTCCGGCTCCTCAAGCGATTCCGGAATCGTTTGATACTTCTCGATGTCGATGACCACAGCCTTACCCCTTCCATCGGCATCGGTAATGAAATATTCATGGATCTCCACCACGCCGGATTCCTCGCTATCATTTACGTTATCAAACAACGAAAGCCTGACACCTTTTCCCTTTTTATCGGAAAGTGCGGTAGCTTGCGTCAAGGCCTCTAACAGTGATAGCCGCGGTGCATTAGTCCGACAATCAAAGCTGCCCCTTGCCCAAAGTCGCTATGGCGTTGACACGTTGTTGACATGCCACTGCCATAGTTGCTGCTATCGGTAAATGTCTCGTCGATGTCCGATTTTGATGACCGTCACCGTGACGGTTTGGTCTTCGATATGGCAGATAAGGCGGTAATCGCCTATGCGGTATTTCCAGAAATTTCCAAGTTCCGAGCCGTGCAAGGCTTCGCCTAGTGCTCTAGGATTTGCGGCTGTTCTTATCCGTTCATCCAGAAACTTCAGTATTCGTTTCCTGATCGGCGCATCCAGTTCCTTCAGCTGCTTCTTTACCTTGTCCGGTATCTCAACATTCCAGGCCATGTTCTTTCATGACTTCTTCGAGGGATGTTGTTTTCTCCCGCCCTTCCTTGATGTCCTTCATGACTTGTTCGGCCTCCTTAAGATCGTGCAAGTCTTGCAGGTATTCGAGAATCACTTCTCGGGTCCATTCTTCCTTGCTTTTCCCGTGCTCTTTGGCAACGGTGTCGAGTTGGTTCTCGAGTTCGGGTGAAAGCTCGATGGT
>NZ_JBDIVO010000444.1:0-3245 GCF_039794385.1 Methylocaldum sp.
CTCCGCGCCGTCTTCCTCCGTAGCGGCGGTTTTCTTGGGCTCGATCTTCGGGGGCTCGTACCATCCGATCCCCAGACGCTTCAGGATGGGGTCGTCGACTTGGCGGTATTCCGCCGCAACGATCAAATAGCCGCCGCGGCTCACCCAATCGAACAGAGCGTCGGCGCGGCGCGCATTGACGTAGATGCGGCGGCCGCGATCCAGCAGCAACACCCCGCCCGGCGTCAGCTCATCCAATACCAGAGCATTGCTGACCCGTACCGCCGGCCGCCCGAGCCGCCCCATGAGACGGTCGAAAGCCAGATAAGGATCGCGCCGAGCCTCCTTGCCCGGTTTCTCCCAAGTCGTGACCGGTACGTAATCGAAGTTGGAAAAAAACCAGGCGGCGCTCAGCGCGACCAGCACCAGAACCCCCGTCGAACTCCAGATCACCGTTCGGCTCAGAGGTAGTGAAAAAACCGTCGCGAGCGGTCCGAGTCCGCGCCGAGAAGCGGAGGCGTACAAGGGGGTACGTTGAGCATCGCAGGCGCGGACTTGGGTCGCGCAGTAGGTTTTTTTACTGCCTCTCATATATTAGTCCGCGAAGTGATCAGACCAGCGGTCGCAGAGATCGGCGAGTTGCGGCACGGGCGGCGCGGCATGGGCGTAAGCCGCGAGCTTCCAGGCCAGCAACAGCTCGGCGAAATAACGCTCGCCGGCCGCATCGATTCGCCCCCGTATCCGGTCCAGGCAGTTGCCTTCGGTATCCCCCGGGCGGAAGTCGACATAAGCGCGATGAATCAAAGAAACCAGCGCCCCGCGATAAAGCAGCGACAGTGCGGCGGCATATTCCCCCGCCTCAAGGTGCCGTCTCGCAGCGGAGACGAGGTCCGCCGGCAGCGAATCCGGCCGCACGTCCAAGCCGAACAGGGTTTCCGGAACGCTGCGGACGGCGGGACTCCGGATCAGCCATCTCTCGCGATAGCGATAAAGCAAAACGATCAGGCCCGCGGTCAGTACGGCGGCTGCGACAAAGCTGAGGCTTCGGATCGCCTTCGCCATCCACTCGGCAAACGTCTTCAACAGCTCCAGCGCACCGGAATCGTCCGATGGCGATTCGCTCTCCGAATCGCGGTAGCGCCACGTCCAATCCTGAATTTCCCGGCCGAATACCGGATCGGCCAATACTTCCCGAATCGCCCGTTCCGCTTCGCCGGTCTCGGCGACGCTCGCGGGAGGCTGGTCCGCGAAGACCTCACGGGGAGCTTGAAACCAGAACAGGCCGGCGAAGAAAAGACACGCCATCATCAGGGCCGCTTTCCGTGGAGTCTCCTCCCGCCCTTCCGATTCCGCCTCGATGCGCCGGCTCAGACGGCGAAAACCCAGCTCGATGTCCCAGCCTTCGAGTTCGTTGCGGCGATTGAGATACAGCGTGAAGCCGGCGGCGACGTAGAACGGCTCGATCAAAGTCTCCCCCGCCAGATACGCGAGGTCGGACAGCACCAAGAGCCAGGCGTCCGACTCGCCGTGAAAAAGAGCCGCCCAGTCGAAAAGCGGCTCGATCTCCCGCGGCCGAAACAGTTCGATCGAAAGGATCAGCGAAATCTGGAGAAATGCCGAGAAATGCGCACAGAGATAGGTGAGCCACACCGCGCATCCGCGCGTCTTGCTATCGAGCGCCCGGCGCCGAGCCGCCGCCGCTCGCCCGCGCTGGCCCTCCAGTTGCGCGATTGGAAGATGAAACGAACGGGCCAGGCTGAAACGCCCTAGGGTCAGCCCCATGAGCAAGCCGGAATTCCGGATGAGCCCCGGCAGCGACCGCCAAATCTCCCGCGTGCTCGGCGCCCGTCCGAACGAGGCTTCCGCGTAGACCTTCAACAGTATTCGATCGAACAGCGGCTTGAACCACCACACGCTGATCGCGGCAACGGCGGGCCACTGCCACAGGAGAAGAAACACGATCAGAGCGAACGGCACCATGGTGGCGAACCAGGCACGATAAACCGGCCGATGCCAGTGCCGCAGCACAACCAATCCCAGATCCAGGGCCTCCCAGGGCGTGCGTCGGCGGAGATCCAGACAGAGGCGCTCAAGCTGCACGGCGGCTTCGTCCGACGAGAGAAAAATAGGCCAGCAGCGAGAGCCAGAATGCCATCCCGACGCCGTATTTGAGCTCCACGGGAAGAGTTCGGATCGGCGACCAGAACGCTTCCACGAAAGCGGCGCAAAAAGTCAGTCCGGCCGCTGCGTAAAGGAGATGCACCGCCCGCTGCGCCGCCCGCTTGACCGCATCGGCGCGGCGGAGTCTCCCCGGCGCAATCAGGGCCAGTCCGATTTTCAGGCCGGCCGCACCGGAGAGTACGGCGCCTATCAGTTCCGGCGCGCTATGCCCCGCGACGAAGCCCCAAAACGTCTCGATATAGCCGACTTGCGTCAGATGCCCCGCCACCGCGCCGATCACCAGCCCGTTATAAATCAGGAAAAATACGCTCCCGAGGCCGAAAGCGATGCCCCCTGCAAAGCACTGGAAGTCGATGCGCACATTGTTGGCAATGTAGAACCCCAGCATCATCACGTCGTCGGACGCATCCCGAGGCCGCCCCAGCCGTTCCGCCGTCGGGGCGTACATTTCTTCCACGGAACCCACCGTTTCCGGTGAGAGCAGGAAATACACGCCGTCCGGATAAAACTGAAGCACGGCGAGAGAGAGAAACAAAGGCAGGAAAAACAGCGCCGCCGAAGCCCAGACCAGCCTGGCCTCGCTCCGGACCAGAACCGGCAAATCGTGCAACACGAAACGAAGCCACCGGCCTCCCCCCGCCCTGCGGGCGCCATAAATGCGCTGATGGACCGCCAAGACCCGATCGCGCAGCGCATCGAGCAGAGGCTCCGAATAGCGGCGGTCCCGCGCCAGGGATAAATCCCGGCACAGCCCCCGAAACTGACGCGGCAAACTCTCCACCGTGATCGCCGCCAGCCCCGGCTCGGCACCCGAAGCATCGCTCCGCTCCCCCCTTCCGCGAAGCCCGCCCGCCAGCCACCGATCCCACGCGTCCCAATCCGCTCGCCGCGTTTCGATGAATTGATATTCCTTCACATCCCGGTCCGAAAAGATTTGAAGGCTTAGTTTAGTCCAGGCGGGCGATCTTGGCCGCCGACCATGCTCGTTCCCAAGCTCCCGCTTGGGAGCCCCGCATCGGAAGCTCCGGCTTCCACTCGTCCCCGAAAATGAACGACTAAACTCAAACCCATGCCCCGAAGCCGCT
>NZ_JBDIVO010000445.1:0-3238 GCF_039794385.1 Methylocaldum sp.
TTTTCGGGCGTCGGCAACCTCGGTCAGGCGCCCGTGCTTCGCACCGTCCAAGTCGATGGCGAGGATCGGTCGGTGGCGGATCTGCGCGTCTACTTCGATCGCAGCGTGCCGCAAGACGATGGTTCCTTCGAGGATGAGGGCGGATTCTGGCTCAGCGTCAGCGTGTGGGGAGCCCGTGCGGAATCGGCGGTCAAAGTGCTCCGCAAAGGCGCCCGGATTCAGGTCGATGGCCAGCTGCGGGAGGAATCCTGGGAGGACGCGGAGGGCACCGAGCATCGCGCATTACGGCTGACGGCCAGTCGCATCGCCATCGATCCGGTGTGCATCGAATCCGTCACGTATCGGCCGCGTGCCGGTGCGCCCGTAGAGACGCCCGGCGATTTCGGCGAAGAGTAACGGGAACCCCGATGCGGATCGGCGACGTCATCTACAACCTCGACGGCCTGCCGTTCCGTTCGTTCGGCCTCGCGACCCGCATGCGCGAATTGCTGTCGGACGAATCGGGGAGGCGCTATGCGGTGGAAAGTTGTCCCGACGGCGGTTTCATCCTTCGGCGCGAACCGGAGTTTCAGCGTGCCGAAGCCGTTTCGGCACGCCGATCAAACGAACCGACGGCGCAAGCCGCGCGTCCTGGCGGGTTGTTGCAGCGAACCGAGAGGCACTCGATGAAGATGGATTCGGAAAAAAGAGCCGCACGAGTATTCCGACCCGCCGTGTTGCGAGCGAATGCCGCTTGGCTGCCGGTATTGGGCATCGGCGTGCTGCTGGCATTTATTCCGCACCGCCTGCTGAGTTCCCTCCTGGGCTTATTGCCGGTCGATCCTTCGGCGCTGAACACCGGGCTGACCTGGACGCTCAACGGCTTGACACTCATGGGTGGTTTCCTGTCCGGCGCCCTGCTCTTCTGGCTGTGGACCGAATGGCTGTCGGCCGCCTATGTGGTTTCCGAGACCGGGGTCGAAGCCCGCGAAGGTCTGGTTGCCCGCGATACCGTGGGCTTGCGGTTTCAGGATATCCGCTCGATCACCCTCAGACAGTCCTTGTTCGAGCGTCTGGTAAACATCGGCACCTTGGAATTGACTTCGGCGGGCACCGACGGCAGACCCGTGCGGTTCGTCGATATCGCGTGGCCGGGACGCGTGAAGGTCTTGATCCAAAATCGCATGAACCGCGTTGAAGGAGATGATTGATGAGGATTCGGCACATCGAATGGCTGTTCGCATTGGTTTCCCTGTCCAACGCGGCGATGGCCAATGCGGCGGTGGATGAGCGCGTGAACCTGCTGCCGACCGAACAGGAATTGGCCCGGCGCGACGCCTGTCCAGGGGGCGGCGTCTTGCGCTACGCCGGGGATCCGCCGTATGCCGGTTTGCCCTGGCACCTGATCGAGTCGGTCCCCGCGATCGGCCGACAACACGCCGTGCTCACCCGGAACGAGGCACCGTGGATCCGAAAGCTCAGCGGTCCCTCGCGTCCGGTACGCATTTTCGAACATGACGGGGTAAACGTTGTCCTGTTCGATCTGTGCAGGCCGCACCGCTGCGACGCCGAATCCCTGTACGGCGTCATCGTCTTGCCGTCCCTGGATTACGGGCTGGTTTTGAATGAACAGGGCCGCTCGCGTCGGTTGGGATCGCATACGCCGGTCACCGATGCGGCTCTGGCCTGCGCGAAATCGATCGATGAGCGTCGCCGGGAGCCGTGACGTGGGCGTAAAACGCCATCCTTATCCGAAAGCCTGGCGCACGGCTTTGGTCACATGGGCTTTCGCATCGGGTATCGTTCTGGCCGCGGGGAACTATACCGATTACCTGAGCCGGCTGGCCCGGATGGAATCCGGAAACAACCCCGGTGCCCGCAATGATGACGGGTATTTGGGTCTCTACCAGATGGGCGAGCAGGCCTTGACCGAAGCCGGCTATTACCGGTCCGACGGCACCGCGAGGAATGACTGGCGGGGAAGCTGGACCGGGAAGGACAGCGTACGGAATATGGCCGATTTCCTGAGCCGCCCTTCGGTGCAGACTCAGGCGGTGACCGCCTTCAGTGCCGCCCAGTGGTCGCAGATCAAGAACCTGGATCTCGACGGCTATCTGGGACAAACGGTCGGCGGCGTCCTGATCACACCGTCGGGCCTGCTCGCCGGCGCTCACCTGGTCGGCGTCGGCGGGCTGCGCCGCTTCCTGAGTTCGGGCGGAACCGGCTCGGTCCGGGATGGCAACGGAACATCGATCGCCACGTATCTTTCGGCTTTGGGCGGATTCGATGTCTCGGCGGTCACGGGCGTGTCCGGCGGACCCTCCACCGGCTCGGCCACGCCGGCACCGGAGACCACGATCGGGATAACCCCGTCGCCCCACGCACCGCTTTCGCCCTCGGCGGCATTCGCCAGCGGTGCCGGCATAGGCCTCGGAGCAGTAAGGGCCTTGGTGCTACAGACGCTGGCCGTGGCGCTGTTGCTGTGGACCGCCTGGGTGAGTCTGATGCATTACATCGGCTGGCGCCGCGAGCGGCTGTCGCTGATGCAGGTCCAGACCCATATCGTCAAAGCGACGGTATTAATGATGCTCGTATTGTTCGTGGCCTTGGCCTAGAAGCTGGTAAAAACCGTCACGAGCGCCGGCAGGACAAGGCGCGAAGGGCGAAAAACCGGAGTGTACATAGAGTACATGACTACTTCTCCGGGAGAGAAGTAGGACGCGCGAAAGCGCGCCTGTTCGGGTGAAAAACAAGGAAGTTTTTCATCAGCATTTTGAGCCCTGGAGCAACGCAGTCATGGCGGCGCGCAGTAGGTTTTCGGCAGCTTCTGGAGGAGTTTCAACCGTGGCGACTGCGGCTCAGTCGCACCCTTCACCATCGCGGGCCTGCTCGAACGATGGTCGCTCCTTCGGGAGCGCCGCAGGCATCTTCTACCTTCTCCGGGGGAACCCATACCCCGGTCGGGTCGGGATTTCTCCGGTTCATTCATGCCTATAGGAGAAACCCCATGAACCCACCCGACGAAAAATACTTCGACCTTCATATCACCGGCGTCGGCTATCTGAACCGCGTGCGTGAGGCCCCGATCAGACGCGGCCAGCCGTTTCTGGCGGTCGAGGTATCCGCTCTGCACGGCGCGGCGGATGCCGTCGAATATACCCGCTTCGATTGCCGGGTGAACGGCCAGGATGCACAAGCGGTTGTCCGCCAATTGATGCCGGCCATCCAGGCGCGCCAGGCTGTGCTGGTCGGTTTCAGG
>NZ_JBDIVO010000446.1:0-3236 GCF_039794385.1 Methylocaldum sp.
CAGGAAGGGCAGCAGCTTGTCACCCACGCCCACCGGGCCCGCACCCGGACCGCCGCCGCCGTGGGGCGTCGAAAACGTCTTGTGGAGATTGAGATGAATGACGTCGAAGCCCATGTCGCCGGGGCGCACTTTGCCGGCGATGGCGTTCAGATTGGCGCCGTCGTAATAGAGCAGCCCGCCGGCCCGGTGCACGATATCGGCGATGGCTCGAATGTGCTGGTCGAACACTCCCAAAGTCGAGGGATTGGTGAGCATGATGCCGGCGGTTTGCGGACCCACGGCCAGCTCCAGTGCAGTGAGATCCACGTTGCCGTCGGCATCGGTGGCGACTTCCCGTACCCGAAAGCCGCCCATGGACGCCGAAGCGGGATTGGTGCCGTGCGCGGCGTCGGGCACCAGCATTTCGGTTCGAGCTAAATCGTCCCGCAACCTGTGGTAAGCGCGGATCATGCCGACGCCGGCGAATTCGCCCTGAGCCCCGGCCGCGCAGGCCAGCGAAACCCCGGCCATGCCGGTGATTTCCGCGAGCATCTCCTGGAGCTCGTACAGACAGGCCAAAGTCCCTTGCCCGGTCCGCTCCAGCCCCAGGGGATGGGTATTCAGAAATCCGGGCAGACTTGCGAGGTCATGGCAAACCTTGGGGTTGTACTTCATGGTGCAAGAGCCCAGGGGATAAAAGTGAGTGTCTATAGAGAAATTTTGCTGGGACAGCCGGGTGTAATGGCGAACGGCATCCAGTTCTGAGACTTCGGGCAAGGCCGGAGGAATTTTGCGCAACAAATGGTCTGGAATGGCCGGCGATTCACCGGATTCCGGGAGCAACTGGGCATGCGCGGCGCGCCCTCGGCGCGAACGATCGAAAATCAGCATTCTATCGGCTCCGACTTCTTCAGCCATGACTAAGCAGCGACGCTATTTGGCGTGCGTACGATTCGATATCCTCCTGAGTACGCGTTTCCGTGACACAAACCAGAATGGCTTCGCCGAGTTCCGGATAATCCCTTGCGAGTTCGTGTCCTCCAAGAATCCCCCGTTCCGCCAAGCCGTCCATGATCTCCCTGGCGGGCCTCCGCGTGCGGAAAACCGCTTCATGGAAGAAAGGCCCCGAGAAAACCCGCTCGACGCCGTCGACGGCAGTCAAGCTACTCATCAGGCTGAGCGTGTTTTGATGGCTCTGCAAAGCGACTCGCCGCAATCCTTCCGGCCCTAAGAGCGCCATGTAAATGGTCGCCGCCGTGACCATCAAGCCCTGGTTGGTGCAGATATTGGAGGTCGCCCGGCCGCGGCGGATATGTTGCTCGCGTGCCTGAAGCGTAAGCGTGAAACCGGGCTTGCCGTCCATATCCACGGTCCGGCCGACCAGACGTCCGGGCAGTTGATGGACGTGCGCCTTGCGGCAGCACATAAATCCGAAATACGGTCCACCGCCCGACAAGGGTATGCCCAAAGGCTGGCCGTCCCCGCAAGCGATATCGGCGCCCTCTTGCCCCCATTCGCCCGGGGGCTTAAGGAGAGCCAGTGCCATGGGATTGACCAGCGCGATGGCGATGGCGCCGTTTGCGGCGGCCCAAACGGTCAGTTCGTCTACGGCCTCGAGCACGCCGAAGAAATTGATCTGGGGAATCACCAAGGCGGCGATGTCCGTGCCCGAGTGGATTTCCAGAGACGCCGGATCGACGCGCCCGGTTTCGACGTCATAGGGCAGCTCGATCAGTTCCAGCGCCTGGCTCCCGACGATGGTCCGGACCACCCGCCGGTAAAACGGATGTACGGTCTTCGGCATCAGGATGCGGCGCGAATGCGATTTTCGGTTCGTCCGCACCGCCATCAACACCGCTTCCGCGAGGCTGGTCGCGCCGTCGTAGAGCGAAGCGTTCGATACGTCCATGGCGGTGAGGCTCGCCATCATGCTCTGATATTCGTAGAGCACCTGCAGCGTGCCTTGACTCGCTTCCGCCTGGTAGGGCGTGTACGCGCTGTAATATTCGCCCCGGCTGGTTACGGCCCAAACCGCGGCCGGTATGTGGTGCTCGTAAGCCCCGGCGCCGGCAAAGCATAGAAGCGGACGGTTCTGGCCGGCGCGTGCGCGCATCAAACGAGTAACTTCCATTTCTTTCAAAGCGGGCGGGAGATCGAGCGCGCCGCAACGCAACTCCGCCGGTATTTCGTCGAAGAGCGTTTCTGTCGATGGCACGCCGAGGGCCGCAAGCATCTCGCGGATATCGTCTTCGGTATGAGGAATGAAAGGCATGGCTAAGGGATTGCTTTCTTAACTATTTCTGGCCCCTCCGCCGGGCCAGAATGCTATGGGCTCAAGACATTCGATCTGGGCCTGGACAAGGCATGGGCGCTCCTGGCAAACACCGGACAAATCGGCATGTATCATCTGCCGGAGAATTTATGCCGATTGGCACGCGCGACGCGTATAACCCAAAGACATGCGAAACGCCGGTGCCTGTTCCGGCCGCTACACTCGATTCGCTAGCATCGCTACCGGAGGAGAACAAGCGATAAAACAAACGAACCGTTTAGTCGGCCTCAGCGTCTGCTTTATAAGCTTCGGCATCCAAAAGGGTGTTTAGTTCTGAAAGATCATCCGCCTTGACGCAGAACAACCACGCGGCATAGGAGTCTTGGTTGATCGCTTCGGGAGCATCCGACAATGACCCGTTGACCTCGACGATTTCGCCGGATACCGGGCTATAGATGTCCGAGGCGGCTTTCACCGATTCGACCACGGCGCATGCTTCGCCCGCCTTAACCCGCCGGCCGATTTCCGGCAGCTCGACATATACCACGTCGCCCAATTGCTCTTGAGCGTAATCGGAGATGCCCACGCGTACATTCCCGCTCTCCTCCGGTTTCGCCCATTCATGGGTTTTCGCATACTTCAAATCGTCCGGCAGTCTGCTCATCGTTCTATCCTATTCACCCTAAATAACCGACACTCCGGTCAAATTACGGGAAAACCAAGCGATGGTAAAGGGCGCCCTATACGCCCGCCATGATTGAACGAAAAATTTCGGGGTTGCCATGGCGCAAAGCCAAGGGCTCGCAGTCACGTGGTTAACGTCGGTAGCGATAATGAGGCCGAGGATTACGAAATGGCACACCGGAACCATAAGGCCGCCGTTCCCAGTGACGGAAAGGCTTATTGAACCGATGAGGCTGTCTGTCACGGTACTGAAAAGGTTTATCGAATCGATCGGGCCGTCTGTCGCGATACTGGAACGGTT
>NZ_JBDIVO010000447.1:0-3218 GCF_039794385.1 Methylocaldum sp.
ATCTACGGGCGTTTTTGCTTGCCGTTTTTGTCGGATGCTTTCGAGTTCATAACGTCTTGATTTTTTAAGTGGTGCCGAGGGCGAGAATCGAACTCGCACTTGGTTTCCCAAACCAGATTTTGAGTCTTTGGCATTATCAACTTTCAATAACTTACGTTAATCTCCGTTAACACTCCAAAAACCGGAAATAAGCCCGATAAATCAATGAGTAAGATACTTCCGTTAACATTTCGGTATCTGTTGCTACCTAAGTCAATTTTGCTTAATCTGTCTACATTGCGTCTACATGAAAAGGCAACAGATGAGTACATCTTATGCGGAGATTACCGAGCGGATCGTTCGGGAATCGGAACCGCCGGCTAAAGGCCAGCGGTTCATTCGGGATACCAAGCTGAGCGGTTTCGGTCTTCGGATCACCGATACGGGAGCGAAGGCCTTCATTGTCGAGGCGAGGGTCAAGCATGGTCGGCCGCGACGGATCACCATCGCCAGGTGCCAGAGCATGAGCGTCATGGATGCTCGACGGGAAGCTCGGCGGGTCCTGGGCGAGCTGGCGACCGGTGACGATCCGGTGGCGGAACGGCAAGCCGAGAAGCACAGGAACGTCACGCTGCAGGAAGTTTTCGATGACTACGTTGATGCGCGTAACAACCTGAAGGAATCCACACGGAACGATTATCAGGAGGCGCTGAATACCTCGTTTGCCGATTGGTTGAACAAGCCGATCGCGAACATCACCGAAGAGATGGTAGCCAGGCGGCACAAGGATCGCGGCAAAGCGAGTCCGTCGCGGGCCAATCACGCCATGCGGGTGCTGCGGGCGCTGGTCAACTTCGCCATGGGGCGATACCGTGACGCCGACGGAAAACCCTTCATTCTTGAAAACCCGGTCAAGCGGCTTTCGCGTGAGCGATCCTGGTTCCGCGTCGACCGGCGACGCACCATCATCAAGCCCTACCTGTGGCCGAGCTGGTTTCGCGCCGTTTCCGAGCTGCGGGCGCTCAAGAGCAATGCCGACGTGGAGTCGGTCCGGGATTACTTTTTGTTTTTGGCGTTCACGGGCCTTCGTAAGGAAGAAGCAGCCGGGCTCCCGCTATCGGCCGTCGATTTTAGGGACCGGACTTTCGCGATCATCGATACGAAGAACAGCGATCCGCACGTGTTGCCCATGTCGGGCTTCCTGGAAGCGCTCTTGCGACGGCGAGCCGAAGCGGCAACGGGCGATTACGTCTTTTCCGGCAAAACCGGCCGGCTGGTGGACGTGCGGCATTGGATCGTTCGGATTATCGGGGAGTCCGGAGTTCGGTTCACGCTGCACGACCTGCGGCGAACCTTCGTCACGACGGCGGAAAGCCTGGACATCTCCGCTTATGCCTTGAAGCGGCTGCTGAACCACCGGGCGGCGCAATCGGATGTCACCGCCGGCTACATCGTGCACGACATCGAGCGGCTGCGGCGGCCGATGCAGATGATTACCGATAAGTTGCTGGAAGATGCTCGTGGGGGCGATTTGTGAATAGCGACAGCGGAGACAATGATCCCGATGATAAGGCGTTCATGCGGGATTTCTTTTGCGACGGGAAGGCTAGGCAATTCGCCGACGGCGACTTAGTTGCGGGGCTCGAATGTTTTGTGAACTGTTTAGATGAAGGGATTCAACCGCCGGACGAGGTTCTTCGATGGATACAGGGCGGTATTCGAGAATACCTGAGTACGGATGGCAAGGCTGACATTGCTGGTGCTTTGGGTTTAAAGCGAAAAGGTGAAATGGGCCGGGGAACGATCATCACCCGGAGAAAGACGAGCGCCCTAAGCTATTACTATGCGTCCGTAATGAACATCTTGATCCACGGCTTGGGTGCGAGCATCGCGGAGGCTGCTGAAATGGTTGCCGCACGAGATGCTTCGAACGGCAGGGGCGCACCATCCAGCTCTTGGCTGGAAGAGCAATATAGAAAGGAGTGGAAGCCGAAAAAGATCGGTGGCCTGAATGAAACCTTAGATCGTTTCGATACCGACGATAAAAAAACCTCTTTTCTGGGAACATTCCCGGAGTACTCGATCCCTCATCGATTGAAGAATCGATAGCATTCGAGCCTACGCGCCTATGGGGCAAAGTCGCGACTTTGCCCCATACCTCAACGCCGCAACAAACTGCACGATATCTCCCGTCATTTGTTTTTTTGGGGAGATATCGATGCCGCAAGTCCATGCCGATGCCGCGCTCGTCGCGGCCGATAATCACGACCTGCTGACGCCGCCAGAAGTCGCCAAAGCATTGCGGGTCAATGTGGCGACACTCCGGATTTGGCGGTCGACCGGCAGGTACTGCCTGCCGTACATCAAAATCGGCCATCACGTTTTTTATCGCCGCGAGGTGATCGAGCAGGTCAAACTGCACGGACTCAAAAAACGCGGAAAAGTACGGATGGAGGGCGCTGTATGACTGCGGCGCTATACCGGGTTGTGCCGATTGTTGCCGGCATCGACGGCGACGTGCTGGCCGTATCTATCGCCGTGATGGCGATCCTGTCCCTTTGATGGAGGCGTTATGCAGGGCAAAAACAAACCCGGTCGCGGGGAGCAACCCGCGCCGGGCAGAAAGAAAAAATCCAATAGCGGCAACAGTATATCGTGCGCATCGGCCAAAAAAAAGCCCATCGCCGAACTCGCGGCAAAGCCGTGGAATCGGCGTGATCCGGTCACGTGCGACATGGATGACCTGGCCGCCGAGAATAGGTTCTGGTTCGGGCACAATCCCTGCCTGAACGTCTTGGTGGGCCTGCGCGGCGAAGATCTGTGGTCCCGCGGGTTCTGGGCGCGATACGACTGGTGGGTCGGGGTGAATTTGGGGCGCGATCCCCGCGAATATTCCTGGCGCTGGGCGGCCGGTCATGTGTGCATGGTCCGGGGCGACGCGGCCGCCGCAGCCCGTGGGCTCCGGCTGCGGCCGGAAAAGTTCGTCGAGCTGCTGGCGGCCGAGTTGCTGGCGGCGGGCGCATGGATGGTCGTCGTGGCGGCGCGGGGCGTGCGGGTTCGCCGGTTCGTCCCGGCCGAGCTGCCGGAGGTGGCCCGATGACGCGCATGTACGACATGGACACGGGCCGCCGCCCGAAACAAAAAGAGTCTCCGGCCGATAACACCATTCCGCCGCCGCCCGATGATGGTATCGCGATGGCCGGCGGCAAGCTGCCCGAGATCGTCGACGCGACGGAATC
>NZ_JBDIVO010000448.1:0-3203 GCF_039794385.1 Methylocaldum sp.
CACCGGGCGGCCCAGCTCGATGTTGTAGCCGGCCCGCACGGTGTCGGCGGTGACCCGGATCGGTGCCTGCCCCGCCCCGCCCGCGCGCTGGCCGCCGATCCAGGGAACGCCGTTTTTACCGGCATTCGTCTCCACCGTATCCTTCGCGGTTTTTACATCCACCGAGGACGAATTCAGACCGCCGGTCCCCATTTGCATTTTCCAGTCGTAGCCCTTGGCCAGAGTGATCCAATCCTCGAAGGGATTCTGCCCGCGGGCGATCTCGGCCTCCATCTGCTCGCAGCTCTTGGTGGCGAGGGAGATCGTCGCCTCGGCCTGGAGCAGAGCGTTCTGGAACAGGTCGTAGAGCCCAGGGTTCGCCCGTTGCAGGATCAGGGCGGGCAAGGAAGCGATCGCGTTGGTCGCGGCGTTGACCATGAAGCCGATCATGTTCTCGATTCCTTGGCTGACATTGTTCAGGATGTTGGAGACACCGAGCACCGGATCGAAGTTTCCGCACGAAAACGCCCGTCGAAGATCGAGCGAACCGCCGAGGGTAATCGAGTGGGCGTAGGGGTTCGCCGCGACAGTGATCGCCTCGGCCCCGCCGATCTCGTAGTACCAGCGGCTCGATCGGGCGGGTGACAGCGGCGCGGCGGATGATTGCGCGGTGAGTGACAGGGCGACGAACAGAATGAGAGGACGGCGGAGTGCGCGGACCATGGATCGTCGTCTCCTACGGGGTTCGGGTTGGCGTGGTCGAGCTGTCGGACGGATAGGACATGATGTCGATGCTGCCGATGAAGCTGCCTTTCACCTTGCAGCACTTGTAGGGACGCCGCAGCGTGAAGGCATAATTTCCATCGGCTGCGACCTTGCTGCCCGCCCAGCCCGAAAAACTCATGAGGTCGTTGCTGCCGAACACTTCGCAGCTTCCGGCGCGTTGGGGCGTCAGCATCTGCCAGGTGCCGGTCTTGGCGTCACCCTCTTTCAGGGACGGCGGATACCACAACCCTGTACTTTTTCTTTTCTTTCCGCTTGTCGCTCTCGAGCGCGATGTAGACATGCGGCTGACCCGTCCGCGTCACCACGTCTCCGGCGCGCTGCGCCACGACCGCGGCCGCGGCCGCCTTGGGGTCTTCGGCCTGGGTCACGAAGCCGCCTCTGGGATAAACCGCACCCCAGGTATTCAAGGGCCAGTCGCCGATCTCCCGCAGCCCGGGAATGAGCGACTGGGGATAAATGAATTCGGGAATCGCCCAACGCCAGGACAAGGCATCCAGGGCCGAGACGAGATAGGGCTGAAACGGCGTCGACGCCGAGGGGCACAGGAAAAAGCCCGCGGCCGGATGGCCGATGGCGTCGGAGTCCTTGAAGATCAGGTTCTTGTGCGCCGGGTGCTCGCGAGCCGGCCGGCCGGCGATGCCGCATTCGGTCGTCGTGCCGCCGCCCAGAAGGTTCGGCAATTGGCCGCCCATGGCCGAAAGCACCGCGCCCGCGCCGGTGGTTTGAATCCCAGCCAGAAGGGCCTTCATCTCGGTCCAGGGATTGTTGGCGATACCGTTGTGGGCGCTGACCACCAGATCGGGATTGTAGTGGCCGTACTTGGCCGAGGTTTCGATCTCGCAGCCGAAGGGCGTGCACACCAGCCAGAGGCATACCCCGATCACCTGGAACTTGATGCAGGAAAAGTTCAAGGCGCTGGATAGAATCGTGCCGGTGTTGATGGGTTCGGCCCGAAGGTCAGCCGTCAGCGCCAGAATGAAAAAGCTCAGCGTCAAACGCTTGATCATGGCGTACCTTCCTTCCAGGTCCGGTAGTACCGCAGCGCCTCGCCGAGATCGGCGGTGCCATAGACGACCGCCCTACCCCGGTCGAACACGATCGCGGGATAACGCGTGAGGCCGTAGCTCAGTGCTCGGGCATGGCCTTCGTAGGCCGCCTGCAACGGCGCCGCAAGCCCACTGCCCTGCCCTTCGAGCCGCTGCCGGGCGATCCGCCAAGGCCGCCGCCTCGTTCGCGGGGAGTCCTGCCGAGAGGACCGCCTCGATCCGGCGTGGGGCGGAAAGATCGAAGATGTCGATGGGAACCCCTTGGGGCCGAAGCGCGTGAGCGCCGGAGGCTGGAAACGCCGGATCGGTGAAAACCTCCACGGCGGCCGGCCCGATATCGGCCGGAACCGGGGGTGCGGAGAGGCACAGCACGACCATCGAGGCCCACAGGGATTGGCGATGCGTCATGATGGCGAGGCCTCCTTCGTGAATACGCTACTGCGCTTCCGAGCGATGCGTTCGGCGACCTTCAGCGCCGCTTCCGGCTCGGTGCAGCCCTGTTGTGTCATGAGCGCCGCCCGTTCGGCCTTCTCGTCCTTCTCGGTCATGGCGAGGGCCAGCGCGATGGGCGGCGGAACGTTCCGGAACAAGGCCTTCAGCGCCCGGCTCAGAACTACGCCCTCGGTGTACTTGCCGGGCTCCTTGGTCGCGGCGAGCAGCAGCGCCCGTTCCTCGGCGCTGAGCTCCCGGAACCTCGCGATCTGCTCGGCCTCCTCGGGCGGCATGGAGAGGCACAGCCACCATTCCATCATGTTGAGCATCCGCCGGGCCGCATCGGGAAAGTCCTGGAGGTTTTGGGTGGCGAGCCACAGCCAGGCGCCATAGCGCCGCCACATCTTCGAGATCTTGACCACGTAAGGCGCCAACAGCGGATTGGTGGTGACGATGTGCGCCTCGTCGGTGAGCACCAGCGTCGGCCGGCCCTCGTACTGATGCTGCTCGACCAGAGCGTGGATGTGATTCATCAGCGAGATGTAGGCAACCGTCAGCTTATCCTCGTAGCCTTCCTGCGCGAGGACGCCCATCTCGAACACGGTGACGTCGGCTTCCGGCCAGAGCTGCCCCGGCCGATTGAACAGCTTGGCTTTGAGGCTTCCCTCGGTACAGAAGAGGCTCAAGGCATCGGCCATTTCGAGTACCCGGGCACGCCGCGGCGGATCAAGTTCGGCAAGGCCCGGCAGATGGCGGAGACCGTGCGCGACGTCCTCGGTGAGCGGCTGGCGTTTCGCGGCGACCGCTTGCCGCGCTGCCTCGACGATGGCCTCACGGATCAGGAGCCGGTCGGCGCGCGTCAGGCGCGCTTCTTCCTTGGCGTCGCCGGTGCTTGGGATCGAGCAGCTTTCCGATCTCGGCGAAGGGCGGCAGGCTCACGTCGCTTTTCGGCCGTACCTG
>NZ_JBDIVO010000449.1:0-3189 GCF_039794385.1 Methylocaldum sp.
ACAAACCCTTTTGAAATTGCACCCGGTTCATAGGCATGGGACACCCCGCTTGTGATAGATGCCCATAGTCTAAGGACCCTAGCGGCTCACTATGTGAGCCTGTACTGAACTTCGTCGCTAATCAGGTTGGGTTTTGACCGGAGTTTTTTCTTTGGGTAGAGTCGGTACGGGCCTAAAGGGATTTTGGAGGCGTTATGCGTTTCGTGTTTTTAGCTGTGTTGGGTCTGATCGGTGGATGTGCGTCGGATCCGGCGGTGCGGCAGCAATTAGCCGGGGCGGTTCAGGCTCGGTGTTTGGCCGAATCCAAGAAGTATATCGAGGCAGGCGTGGAAAAGGACTACTTCACGCGATGCGTCGATAGTCGGTTGTCGGCTCTGGGCGAAGAACCGATCTATGATCCCGGTTTTGAGGAGCGATGGCCGGAGTTCGAGAATCCTACGACCGGCCGAGCTCTCCAGGAGAGATAGGCCGATTCTCGACCGCCGCCACTTGGGCGGTTGCACTGATAGCGGGTGTCGGGCGTTCGTTGTTTGACTGTTGCTCCGTCATTGGCTCGGGTTAGGCGGGGCGGATGACGTGACCATCCGGGAACGCGCAAAGCACGACGGGTTTGGTGAGCATCGCATCGAACCGGCCACGTTCCTTGAGGGGCTTCCGCGCGCCGTAACCCACCGGGCCAAGCCGCGGAACCGGTGGGTTACGGCGCGTAGAGAGTCCGTGGTCACGGAACCGTTCGTGGCGGTGCGCGCCTAATTCCAAATCGCTTTCAATAAGGCATTAATTTTCGTAGGGTGGGTTAGGCCGCGAGGCCGTAACCCACCGAGCGACCTCGAATCGGTGGGTTACGCTTCGCTAACCCACCCTACGATTAATGTTCACTCGAATGCCGAATGGAATAATCCATCCGACTCCGGACACAAGACTCGGAACCTTGCTCTTGTCCGTCAGCAAGGCTTCGCCTGGGACAGGGATTCGTCGCCTAGCGCCGATAGCGCGGTTCTGGCCAATTCGTTCCACTGGTCCCTCTGCCAATACTCGAGATAGCGCCTGAACTGGCGCTGGGTCGAAAGAATCGGGAAGGCATCGGGACCCAGCAGGCAGAGCATTTCACCGCAGAACTCCCTGATTTCCTGTTCCGCCTGGCTGGCGCTGAATTTTGGCGCGCCATAGGCAACACCCAGCAGGGCGAGTTCGGCGAGTGTGGCCAGCACATAGGCGCGCTCTTCGCCCGCGGTTTTGTAAAGCTGCCAATGGGCGAGCTGCCGGGCGGCGGCCCACCAGAGGCCGTAATCCTTCGCGAGCGACTTCCAAACCTCGGCACTGCCCGCCAGGACCGGCATCGCCAGCATGGAAAGATACTGCGTAATGGCCCACGGGTTGGAAGGCTCGATCTCCAATGCTTCGCGATAGAGATCACGAGAGGATGCATAGGCTTTCTTGCCTTTTTCCAGCTTCGCGCGGGTGACCTCGGCATCGCCGGTTTCGCTTGCCGCGATCAGAAAATAGGCGATTCCGATGCGCTTCTCGCTGGCGGCATTCATGCCGAGACGCTTGGCCTTTTGCGCAGGCGATTTCTCCGTGACGGGCTCGGCGCACCAGGCCTTGAGTTCGGCGCGGATCGACTCGCACAGAACTTCCAGTTCAGCATCCCGATCGGCGGGGTTGCGCGCCTCGGCGGCTCTCCGGCCGTCCGCGTTGGCGCCGACCAGTTCGTCTATCCGGTCGAACTTCACCTCGAGCCGGCTGCGGATGCGTTCGTCGCGGAAGGCGTCCACCTGCCGCTCGAAGTTCCAGGGCACGGTCGCGTAGCAGACGATGCTCGCCCAGTCATGGGTGCCGGGCGAATCGGTACGAAGCCGTTGGCGCAGGTCGTAGAGCACCCAGCGGGGATCGGTGCCGCTCAAAAGGCCGCTGTAGAGCACCTCGGCCGCGATCGAGGAGGCCCGCATCCAGAGGGGGAATTGCGAGGCGATGACCCAGGGAATGCCTGCCGCGTGGAGCTCGTGAGCGATGCTGCCGCCGGGTATCAGCACCGACTCGATGTTGCCGGAATCGCAGGTCGCGAGCGTGACCACGTTGGGGCGATATTTGGTTGTCCCGGAGGAGTCCCGCGCCGTGAGTACGATCGCCAGGCGTTCGCCGTCGACCACGTCGCCTTGCGCGGAATTGGAATCGCTGCACAGCATGACGCCGTAGTGGCGGTCGCCGGAGTTATTGATCGGCGCGCCGTGGGCCAGGATGTGCACGTAAGTGTACTGGGTGGTCGAGCAGGCTTCCCGAATCTGCTCCAGGCTGGCATTGGGCAGCACCGTCAGGATCTGCTTGACCTCCCGGATGCGTTCCTCGGGCGTGTCCTTGATCTTGATCCAGGGATCGATCGCTCGCCGGATCGCGTGCAAATGGTCTTGCGCCGGCACCGGCGGGAGGCCGCCGGGCGATGCGAACGCGAACAGGATGCGCGGAGGGCGGTTCCATTCGACCGGCAGCGGCCGTCCGCGCCGGACTTCCCGGGTCATCACGATAGGGGTGCGCGACTGCAGGAACAGGGGAGATCCGGAACCGGGGAAACCGTCCGGCGCGATAGCCGTTTCGAAAGGCACCATGCCCAGCTCGAAAGAGGACAGCGAAAGCCTGAGATGCACGAGTTTCCCGCCGTCGGCCCGCGGGTCGGACAGTTCCGAGAGCAGCGCCGGAACCTGTCCGAGCACCCGCCCGATCGCCTCGCCCATTTCCCGCATCTCGCTTTCGCGCTGCGAGGCGGCGACGGGGCTTCCGTCTATGTCGTACCGCAGGCGTTCGAGCCGGTTGAGCAGTTGCCGTTGCTCGAACGGCATGTGTACGGTCACCGGACCGTCGGCGCCGCACAGCGCGAGATACGGCGTCAGCGGCGACAACAATTGATTGTGCGCGGGGCCCGGCCTGAGCAGTTCGAGTTTGACGTTGCGAATTTCGCTCATCTCAGGGCCTCGCGAATTGTTCGATAACCCGCGGCTTGCCCGTGCCGTTTCCCTCGATATGGGTCAGACGGCCGACGACTTTTCCGTCTTCCAGCGAGATCGAGACAGCGCTGGTTTGGTCCATCACGAACGATTCGCCGCCGAATTTCGCCTTGTCGATGGCCGCCATCCCGCCGTCGGTCAGCGCCTCGTACACCGGCTTGAAAGAGGCCGTGTCCTTGAGCATGGCGTC
>NZ_JBDIVO010000450.1:0-3176 GCF_039794385.1 Methylocaldum sp.
CCCGCCGCGCTGCAAGCGAGACCGAAGGCCCGGCCGGTCGGGGCGCATCTGGTATTGGCGATATTGCTTCTCCTGATCTTCGGCCTGGGCGTTTATCCGGCCCCCTTCATCGATCTGCTGCATCCGGAGATCAACGTTCCGAAGCAAAGCGCCGCGCAGCAGTAGGTCGGCAATCCTTTCCAATCGCAAACGGTCATCCGGGGAGCGCCCGAATGACCCTTCCAATCGCAAACGGTCGCTTTAGTCGCGACCCTTCCAATCGCAAACGGCGTCTCCGGGAGCGCCAGAGCTGCCCTTCCGACAAAGCCCTTCGCCAACTCGGTGTGTCGGCAAAGGATTGCCGACCTACGAATTTCCCGATCCTCGCCGCTGAACGGCGGTGAAAAACACTCTAACAGGCCATTTGCAGTCAATCCTTCCGTGCGAGTGGAAACTGCTCCAAGAACCCTTCGCCAAAAATAATCCAATCCTCATCTGATTTTAATTTTTCCCTCGGCAGTTCGCTCATCTTGCTCCCGTAGGCTAATGCTCGAAGGCTGTCTCTGTCTCCGTACTCGGCAGCCTTCTCGATGTCGCGAGGAATAACAAGAGGTTCACGAACATGCCACTCGGTTTTGGAATCGTATTCAGAGGACTTTACAAACAGTATGGGCACACAGTGATCGTGTTGTTGAGATTTCTGGACATCGCGATGCTGCTGGCCGCTGCTTGGGTCGCCTTTTATTTCTGGCATCAGAAGCCGGTCATCGATCAGGACCATAGGGTCGTGATCGCTCTCGGCATTCTGGGAGCCATCATTTTCTTCGAGATCGGGCAGATTTATCGCCCGTGGCGTAACGACGCGATGCGGGGGGAACTGGTCCGCATCCTGCGAGCCTGGCTATTCACCTTGATCTCGGTCGTATCCATCGTCGCCCTGGTCCGCTTGCATGTGTGGCTTGGTTCCAGCTATCGCTGGATCGCGACCTGGGGCGTGCTGGGCTTTCTGTTCGTCGTTCTCTCGCGAGCGGTGCTTTCGCGCGTGCTCCGGATATTGCGCGCCCGCGGCTGGCAGCAAGGCCGGATCGTGATGGTCGGGCTGAACGAGATGGCGATCGCCGCGAGCCGGCAGTTGAACGAATCGCCGTGGGCCGGTTTGCAGGTGATCGGTTATGTCGACGACCGCGCCAATCCCAGAGGGCTGGCCGGAGATGTTTCCCTGCCTCGGCTCGGCGGGCTCAAGGATCTGGCGTCCCTGGTGACGCGCGAAGCCATCGACGAAGTCTGGGTTGCGTTTCCGTTCAAGGGCGAGTCGCGCGCGGAGCAGGTGCTTCACGAACTGCGTCATTTGCCGGTCAGCATCCGGCTGGTGATCGACTGCTTCGCTTTCAAGATGAGCAAGTTCCTGAATCTGAACGAAGTCGCCGGCATCCCGACGCTCGATATTTCGGTGTCGCCGTTGCACGGCATCAACCGCTACATCAAGGAAATCGAAGACCGTCTGTTGGCACTCGTTCTCCTGATCCTGGCAAGCCCGGTGATGCTGTTCATCGCCGTCGGGGTAAAACTCAGCTCGCCGGGGCCGGTGTTCTATCGACAGGAGCGGGTAGGTTGGAACAATCGCTCGTTCGTTATGCTCAAGTTCCGGTCCATGCCGATGAACGCGGAGTCGAAAACCGGTCCGGTCTGGGCGAAGCCCGGCGAAAACCGCGCCACGCCGTTCGGGGCCTTCCTGCGCAAGAGCAGCCTGGACGAACTGCCGCAGCTCATCAACGTACTCATGGGCGACATGTCGCTGGTGGGTCCGCGGCCCGAGCGCCCGGATTTCGTGGAAGTGTTCAAGGATCAGGTGCCGAACTACATGAAGAAGCACATGGTGAAGGCCGGCATCACCGGCTGGGCGCAAGTGAACGGCTGGCGCGGCGACACCGACCTGAACAAGCGCATCGAGCACGATCTTTATTACATCCAGAACTGGTCGGTCTGGTTCGATCTGGAGATCGCCATGAGAACCGTCGTGTCCGGCTTCGTCAACAAGAACGCCTATTGATGTGGGCCTTGCGGGAAAGGGGTAAGCATCCATGATTGCATCGTCATTTTCGAATTCGTTGGTCGGGAAGCCGGGGGCGCTGGCCGGGATTCTGGCGCTGTGGCTGTCCGTTTTTCTCCCCGGCTGTTCGCTGACCCCCGGCATGGATATGAAGCGGGGCAGCGATATCTCGGACGCGACCGTGCCGGTCATGAAGGACGGCAAGCTGGTCAAGGAGAAGGTCAAGATCGTGCCGATCACCGCCGATTTGATCATCGAGCGGGAAAACGCAAGACTGCAAGACGCCAGTAAGCTCACCCTGCCGAGCTCGGAAGCGGGGGCGGGGCCGTACCGGGTCGGGCCGCACGACCGGTTGCAGATCACGGTTTGGGATCACCCCGAGCTCAACGATCCGGGCGGAGAGAAGATTCTGCCCGAACTGGCGGGCAAGGTCGTTCAAGATGACGGCACGATCTTCTATCCCTATGTCGGCACCGTTCACGTGGCGGACAAAACCGTGTCCGAAATCAGGGATCTGTTGAGCGAGGGGCTTTCCAAATATTTCAAGAAGGTCAAGCTCGATGTCCGCGTGCTCTCGTTCGAGGCCCACAAAGTTGCCGTGGTCGGCGAGGTGAAACATCCGGGGGTCCAGTCGATGGTGGATACGCCGCTCAATGTCGCGGAAGCCATCAGTCGCGCGGGTGGCGTGACGGCGGAGGCGGATTTGAGTCACGTGACCTTGTCGCGCGGGGAAAAGCTCTATCCGATCAACCTCCAAGCCCTTTATGAACAGGGCAATAACGGCCAGAACTTGCAACTGATGGACGGCGACGTGCTGAACGTACCCGATCGCTACCACAGCAAGGTCTTCGTCACCGGCGAAGTGGGGCGGCAGCAGGCGCTGCAAATCCACAAGGGCAAAATGACGCTCGCGCAGGCTTTGTCGGAATCCAACGGTGTCGACTTCAATACCTCCAACACCGAGGAGATTTACGTCATTCGAGCCGGACAGACCAAGCCGGAAATTTTCCAGCTCGACGGGGAATCGCCCGATGCCATGATTCTGGCCGAACAATTTTCGCTGCAGCCGCACGACATCGTTTTCGTGGGTACGGCGGGTGTCACTCAATGGTCGAGGGTACTCAACCAGTTGCTGCCGTCGTCCTTT
>NZ_JBDIVO010000451.1:0-3166 GCF_039794385.1 Methylocaldum sp.
AACGAGGCGCGGTATGCGGAGATGGTGGCGGAACGTTATCGCACACGTCATCGTGTGAAACAGGTCGATCCGGACGATTTCTCGTTGATCGACCGGCTTGCAGGGTTGTACGACGAGCCCTATGCCGACAGCTCGGCGCTGCCGACCTATCGCGTGTGCGAATTGGCGCGCCAGGAGGTTACGGTGGCGCTGTCGGGAGATGGGGGCGACGAAAATTTGGCCGGTTATCGCCGCTATCGCTGGCACACGTATGAGGAGAGAATTCGTTCGTTTTTGCCGCTAGGCGTTCGCCGTCCGCTGTTCGGGCTGCTCGGCCGGGTTTATCCCAAAGCCGATTGGGCGCCGAAAGTTTTTCGGGCCAAAACCACCTTCGAGTCCTTAGCCCGCGACTCGGTCGAAGGCTACTTCCATACGGTTTCGGTTCTGCCGGACAGCTTGCGTCAGGGGAAGATCTTCAGCGCCGGGTTCAAGCGCGGTCTTCAAGGCTATCAGGCTGTCGAAGTGCTCCGCCATCACGCCGAGTCGGCTCCGACTCGGCACCCGTTGTCGCTGGTGCAGTACTTGGACATGAAAACCTACCTGCCCGGGGACATCCTCACGAAAGTCGACCGGGCCAGCATGGCGCACGCCTTGGAAGTTCGCGTGCCGCTGCTGGACCACAAGCTCGTCGAATGGATTTCGGGACTCCCACCCGATCTCAAGCTTAGAGGCAGGGAGGGAAAATATGTATTCAAGAAGTCGATGGAACCGCACTTGCCGGACGACATTCTTTACCGCCCAAAAATGGGATTCGCCGTGCCATTGGCTGCTTGGTTCAGAGGGCCGCTCAGACAAAGGATCCGCGATGCCGTACTGGGATCGGCCATGGCGGAATCGGGCGTGTTCGAGATGGATTTTCTCAAGACTATGCTCGACCAGCACCAGTCGGGTTTGCGCGATTACAGCGCAGGCTTATGGTCGCTGTTGATGTACGAATCCTTCCTACGCCGATACGCCTGACCAAGTTAACAAAAGGCAGCCATGCGTATTCTTCATATACTTGATCATTCGATCCCATTACACAGCGGCTACACGTTCAGAACGCGCGCTATCTTGGAGCACCAGCGCGCTCTGGGCTTCGAAACCTTTCACATCACATCGGCGAAGCACAAGGGACCCGACGTGCTGGTCGAGGAAGTGGACGGTTTTCGTTTTTACCGAACGGCCCAACCAAAAAGTTTTTTTTCCACCCTGCCTGTGCTGAACCAATTTTCAATCATCAACAGTCTGGCGGAACGAGTCGGCGAAGCCGTGGAAGAAGTCAAACCCGATATCATCCACGCCCATTCGCCCGTATTGAACGGATTGGCAGCTTTGCGCGTGGCGCAATGGTTTTCCCTTCCCGTCGTGTACGAATGTCGAGCCTTCTGGGAAGATGCCGCAGTCGACCACAGGACATGCCGAGAGGGAGGTTTGCGCTACCGCGTAACCCGGTCGCTCGAGACTTACGTCTTCAGAAGGGCCAGTGCAGTAACGACGATCTGCGAAGGACTCAAGAGAGACATCGTCGAGCGAGGCATTCCCGAGCAAAACGTTACGGTCATACCCAATGCCGTCGATATCAACCGCTTTTCCCTGAGCGGTCCGGCAGACGCAGAGTTGAAGAAGCAACTGGGGTTAGAGGAAAACCTCGTTCTCGGGTTTATCGGGTCGTTCTACGCGTACGAGGGTCTGATGTTGCTGCTGGAGGCTCTGCTTAGAATTCTCGAAGTCAATCCCGAGGTTCGGCTTCTCTTGGTGGGCGGCGGTCCCCAGGAGAATCTGCTCAAGCAGCGCGCACAAGAGCTCGGGTTATCCCAGAAAGTGATCTTTTCCGGTCGCGTTCCCCATGACCAGGTTCAGAAGTATTACGACCAGGTGGATCTGTTCGTATATCCCCGCATGTCCATGCGCTTGACCGAGTTGGTTACGCCATTGAAGCCGCTGGAAGCCCTGGCTCACGGAAAATTGGTCATCGCGTCCGATGTGGGCGGTCATCGGGAATTGATTCGGCACGGAGAGACCGGATGGTTATTCAAGGCGGGCGATCCGGGCGCCTTGGCCGACATGGTGGTAAGCGCGCTGAATCGCCGGGACGAGTGGTCACGGTTTAGAGTCGCCGGACGGGAATACGTGGAGCGAGAACGCACTTGGGCGCACAGCGTTTCGCGCTATAAGCCGATTTATGAAAGCCTGCTGAACCGGAGTAACTGATCATGCAGGACATGCTGGGTTGGTATCAGGTACCCGCAGATCAGGAAACTACCGCGGATTTTCTCAAGAGCTTCCGGGACCGTAGCGGTCGACCCGATTCGGTCCGTGCCGTGATCGGCGAAAGGGCGGGCTGCGTGGGACCTAAAGCGTCGCTCTATCAATCGAGTGACGGCTCGATCACGACGGTCGTCAGCGGTCGGCCTTACTGGACCAATCGGCGCTATGCGCAAATGGCGACGGATAACGGCATGGCCCAGTCGGTTGCGGAAGCGTATCGTGCCGACCCTGAAGGGTTTCTCGGAGACCTGCGAGGGAGTTTCGTGCTCGCCGTCATCGACGTTAACGCGCAGAGCGTAATGCTGGCGCTTGACCGCATCGGACAGCGCCACCTTTTTTATGCCGTTACGCCGGCAGGGCTGGTGTTCGGGACTCGCGCGGATGATCTGGTCCGTCATCCCGGCGTGAATACTGAGCTCTCTCTGCAAGCGCTGTTCGATTACGTCTATTTCCATCACTGTCCGAGTCCCGGCTCCATTTATGCGAAAGTCTACAAACTCGAGGGAGGCGAGTGCCTCGTTTGGCGCGACGGTTCGGTGAGCCGCCGCTATTATTGGCTGCCCGAATTCAGGGAGGACAGCGATGCCGCTGTCGAGCGCGAAGGAACAAAACTTTTGGAACTTCTTACCGAGGCGGTGCGGCGGGAAACGCACGGCGCGTCCAAGATCGGCGCTTTCCTGAGCGGCGGACTCGACAGTTCTACGGTCTCCGGGCTATTGGCTCGAGAGAGCGAAGGTGAGGCCGATACGTTTTCCATCGGTTTTCCCGTCGAAGGCTATGACGAAATCGCCTATGCGCGCACCGCCGCCAAACATTTCAATACCCGTCAGCACGAATACTATTTGACGCCGGCTGATGCGGTGACCGCCATCCCCTT
>NZ_JBDIVO010000452.1:0-3145 GCF_039794385.1 Methylocaldum sp.
CTAACTTAAATTCGACCTCAAAACTAAAATCGAATCCGGAATTCGCCCATATGCAACGTCTTTGTTTATGTCAACTTTGACGTCTAAAACAACGGCGCTAGCCTTGATCACGTGCCCTGTGCACTGGTTGCCGGCATTCCAATCGCAAACGGTCGTCCTGGGAGCGCCAGGACGACCCTTCATTGCCGACATGGCGATGTAGCTAGGCATTATCGGCTGAAAGCGTCTCTCCATCACGCATTATCCGGCACGAAAAAGAACGGGCTGCCTTCGTGGCCGGCGTGCTGGAGCGGGGCGTACTGGGGCATTTGCTCGAAACCGGCTTTGGAGGCCGAGGCTTTGACTTGGCCGGCCACGGCTCGGAAGACGTCGTAGTCTTCCAGGATTCCCTTGTTGCCGCGCAATACGTCGAGGAAGGCGTTGGCGAATACCGAATGGCCGCCGCCGCCCAGGTCGAGCACGGGTTTTACGCCGCCGGAGGTCAGTACCGTCCGCGCCTTGCGGGTGGCCATGATCTTCAGCCACTTGGCGCGCTTGCTTTCGTCCATGGCGTCCGGGAGTTTGGCGATGGCCGAACCGGTCATGGCGCCGGAATAGCAGGAGTCGGCGACGACCAATACGTGGCGGGCGGGCATGATGCTGAGGAATTCGGTGATGCTTTGGCTGGAAATCCAGTTGGCCGGATTGCCGACTTCGGCGTCGGTGGGCAGCCAGTAGGCGAGGTTCGTGTTGGGGTCGATTTCGCCGTGTCCCGCGTAGTAGATCAACAGGTTGTCTTCCGATGTCAGCTTTTTGTGGATTTCGTTCAGCGCCGTCATGATTTGATGACGGTTGGCGTTGAGGAGGAGCTTGGTGTTGAAGCCGTAGCGTTCGCGCAGGATGACGTCCAGGCTCTTCGCGTCGTTGCCCGGGGTTTGCAGGGCAGGGTAGGCGCTGTAGCTGTTGTTGCCGATGATGAGCGCGTAGAACTTGCCGAAATGGATATCGGTCGGCCGCCCCGCGCGTTTGCTTTCAACCGGCGCCGTGGCCGTCGTCTCCGAATGCTGCGCGGATTGCCCGATGAGGGTGACGTCCAGGCTCGTGACCTTGTTTTTCTTGTCGGTCGCGGTGATCTTAACCGAGCCCGTGGATTCGTCGGGATTGATCGGGTACCGGAAGATACCGGAGGTATCGGGTGTCAGAGGCTTGTCGTTGACGATCAATGAAAGCAGTTCCGCCGAAGACTCGATTTTCCCGACGATCTCCCTGGCTTCCGGCCCGACCTGGATCACCCGCGCGCCGCGGGTCATGGTGACGGGCGGGTCGATAATCTCCACCTGCGGGCCCGCCTGGGCGAGCATTTCCGGAGCGGGCTGTTCCTGAACCTTGAATGCCAGTTGTTCGACCTTTTCCTTGAGTAGGGCGATCTCTCTGGCCTGGTTCTGAAGTTCGGATTTGCGGCGGTCGATCTGCGCACGCGAGACGTCCCCGTTCGGCTTGTCCTTCTGAGTCAGCCATGCGGTCAGTTCGGACGACCTCTTTTGATAGTCCTCCATTTTTGCTTGGAGCGCGGTTTCGGCTTCGTCCAGTTGTTTGCGCGCGGAATTGACGGTTTGGCCGTTCGTTCCGGTTCCTGCCGGGGAACCGGCCTTCGCCGGGGCCGTTTGGGTCCGGACCGCCGCCAGTTCCTGCTTGAGCTTTTGGCGCTCCCGGCCGAATGCGGCCGCCATCTGGCTGACTTTGGCTTGCTGCGTTTTGAGCAGGGCGGTTTTCTGCCGGAGTTCTTCCTCGAGTTCGCGTATCTTCGGATCGTCGCCGGTCGATGAGGCCGCCTTTTGCTTCGCGAGCTTCTCCCGAAGGTTGTCGATCTCATCCTGCGATTTGCGCAGAGCATCTTGCTGTTCCTGTAGCTGCTGCCGGGTCGAGTTGAGTTCGCTGCGGAGTTCCTCGGCTTCGAGACGGCTGCGCTCGGCGGCCTGGCGCAGGGTTTCGATTTCCTGCCGCTGTGCATCGGAAGCCGCGACCGCCGGCGTGAAATTCAAATCGCTGCCTTCGAGCCCGGATGCTTTTTGATACCAGCGGCTCGCGGCAGCGCTGTCTTTAGTGACGCCCAAGCCTTTTTCGTAGAGATGTCCGAGGTTGATCTGCGCCTGGGCATTGCCTTTTTCGGCCGCCTTCCGATACCACTCGGCCGCTTTCCGATAGTCGGGCTCCTGCCCGAGGCCTTTTTCGTAGATCTGCCCGACGTAGAGCTGGGCCGTGGCGTCGCCTTCCTGGGCCTTGGGTAGCCAGACCTTCAGGGCGGATGAATAATTCGCGCGGTCGTAAGCGACATATTCGCCCCCGCGCACTTCGCAGTCGGCGGCCGTGGTTCGTATCGGACGGCGGGCGCTGAGATAGGTCATTTGCGACCCGAGTTTTCGCACCTGGCCGGGAAGGAGGCAGTCGACCACGAACAGTTTGTCCGCATCCTCGATATAACCTTCGACGGCGCGCGCCGCTTCCTCCTGACTGACCGGCTGAGAGGCGCAGCCGATCAGAAGGGTGGTGGATAAGGCAAGGGCTAAGGATGTCTTACGCAGCGGCTTCATGGTTGCAGTTTCTCCGGAGATCGGGGCGGGATGGGCTAAAAATGTAGCATTCATTGTGCAAGGGCGCTTGCGGAGTTTGATCCGAGATCGGCCGTCTTTTGCAGAATGCCTTTCCAGACTTCTTGCCAGCAACAGTGGTGATCGAAGTTGGGAAGCACGAAAACCTGGGCCCGGGGGCGCCGTTTGGCGATCGGTTCGAAGACGGAGGGCGGGACGACTCGGTCGGTCTCGCCGAGATAATGGTATTCGATGACGCCCTTAACCTTGATTTCGGCCGGGTTCAGCGAGCCTGCAAGAGGGCTGTATCCGTGATGGGCGGTCCAGGACTCGATGTCGAGATTTCCGGCCAAGGTCACGACGGCGGAGGTTTCCGGGAAACGCGGTGCCAGCAGAACGGCCAGCGCGCCGCCGCCGCTGTGTCCGAACAGAACCAGCCGCTCGAAGCGGTTTTTCGAAAGGAAGCTCCGCAAGGCGTGCGCCAGGCTGTCGACCACCTCGGGGCCGTACCTTCTATGCGTCCACAGCGCCGGCGAACAGCCGAGATCGGCCGAATGCCCGTAATAACAAGGACGCCC
>NZ_JBDIVO010000453.1:0-3096 GCF_039794385.1 Methylocaldum sp.
TTATGCGGGTTCATAGCTTTCGCGCCTCCTCCCACAAACGTTCCTTCCCCACCTTCTGATACCAACCCTCAAACTCGGCCCGATGTTGCTGCCAGGGTTCCGAAAGCGGCCGGCGTGGATCTTTGCTGAGGGAGTACGCCATGCCTTCGATGAACCATTCCGGGCCAAGCCATAGTGTGAGAGCACCAAGCTGCTCTGCCTGAAGGTGGTGGACCATCTCATGGCGCACGTAATATGGTGTCCAACCTCTCGGACTGATGACTATTCCAAAGTTCCCGACGGTGCTTGCGGAAGCCTTTATGAACCCAAAAGACCGGAAGCAATCCTCCGTAGAACAGAATACAACGCGTGGATTGTGTTGAAATGGACCAACAGCCGAGGCGACGAAACGTAGAGCTCCCTCGTACAATTCGGATGCTTCCCGATACCGCAATGCATTATCGATACAGATCCTGGAGCTGACACAAGAGATATCGCCCGCCCATTCGGGCGCCAAGACCCGTATCGGCTTGAACATCGCCCATGCGATAGCAGGACTTGCTAGCAAACAGACGATCAGCGATGGTTTCAAGATCTGTCGCGGCACTCTATTTTTTCTCCTCGATAATTGCCCTCAGTGCGGCATTGAGTTCAGTTCCGGCCCACTCAGCGGGCCTGAGATTGAAAGGCCCTCCGGTAGATCGTTTAACGCGCATATCCGCAAGTACAGATCCCGATTGTACAGAGAGAGTCCTGATGCGAAAGTCCGCTTCGCTCGAACCAGCCCACAAGAACGGAAGTGAGTACGTAACAAATATCCGCGGGGTCAACTCTTCGATGCGCACCAAAATGACGGTATCAACGCCTTCCTCGGAAAACTTCGACACCAACTCCGACTCCGGCCTGCCGGACCAGTCTGAAACCTGCCTGATGCCGCCAGGAGCTGCAATACTTCCACAGGGAATTTCCCGGAACGCCCGCTCAATCTCTTCCAATGCCATTTGTTCACGTTTCTCAGGCTCCTTTTGATCATTCCGCCATGCCATTTCCGGCAAAATGGCAACGTGCCCGAGCGAGACTCCCCGTTTACCGCAAACTGCTTTGTCCCCGCCTGCGTGATAGGTTTGCATGGTCGTGCTGGCGCAACCAGAACTCATGAGCCCGACGAAAAAGCTGAACAGAATGCCGTTACGTTTCATGTTGCCTCTTGTGAACTGCGATGCATAACGCCGCTCATAACCGGCAGCAAAAAGTGGCGCGACGAAGGAGCGGCGCTTTTTACCGTCCGAGTTGATGGGATTGTCGTGCGTCGTCTTTTGGCTTTGGGTTATCGATTTTGACGCCAAAATTCGCAACCCTCCGGGCGTTAAATTCGCTCCCTTTGGCAATTCGTTGCAGGGCTTCTGTGGCTTTGCCTGCAATTTGTTTATTCCGCTCCGATGCATTAGCAAGTAGCCCGGATGGAGCGCAGTGGAATCCGGGAGACTCGATGCACCACTCGTCCCGGATTCCGTAAAGCTCCATCCGGGCTACGCTGGCCTTCATCCTCGGCATCTAAATATATCAATGATTCGTCCGCAGCACCTGCGTTAGTCTGTCACTATAGCAAGCCCGATTCTTACATCAAATTCGCAATGGCGAAGCCGCTTCCTGAATGTCCTGTTCTTTAGGGGAGCAATCTGAGAGGTGTAGCATGCGAACACATCGATTGCCATCACTCCGGCCCATCGCTTGTTTTCTCATGAGCCTGGCGGGCCACGCCGCGGATGCGTCAGCATCGCCATCCGATCCTCTAACGTCGTCTAGCGTTGTCGAACAGGGTCAAGGCCAGCCGGCCTCTGGTGAAGTCCAGGAGGGCGGGATTGCCCCAATGCAGAGTCTCACTGCCTTATTGCCGTGGCCGGGCGAATTCGCGCTGCGGACTTACAAAGGCTTTTATGTGACCGCGCTCGATGGGGGAGGAAGAATAGCCGAGCCTGTCCTCCTGACGACCGCGACGACAGCCGGGCCCTGGGAAAAGTTCACGTTTGCCGTGACTTACCCCGACACGCCTCATGACAAGAGCATTCAGACGTCCCGCGGCTATTATTTGACTGCGCTGAACGGAGGGGGCTTGACGGGTGGCGCTTTTCATACCGACGCGACGCAAGCCCTAGACTGGGAGCGGTTTCGGCTGCTCGACCTGAGCGTCGGCAACTTCGCGCCGAGTTATTATGCGATCAATACGATAAAGGGGTTTTATGTCACGGCAGTCGGAGCCGGCGGCAAATCCGCAGATGCCTTTCATACCGATGCGACGCAGATCCAAAATTGGGAAAAATTTCGGATCGTCAAGTGCGGCGACGTGGGATCGGGATTCGAGTATGGCATTCTGACCGCGGACGGCACATTTCTGTCCGCCGAGTTGCCGGGAGGCCGGTCATCGCAAGGGGACATAATAATAGTCGGACGGGCAGAACCGGAGTCGAGATTTAAATTCATCCGACAAAGCGACGGTTCCCATGCTCTGCAGACTTCCAATGGCGTGACCTTCGTTACCGCCCTCGGTGGTGGGGGACTCGTGCAAAAATATATCGACTGCGACCCGGGCTTTCCAGGCGCATGCATCAGTACCACATCGACCATCTTCCACACCGATGCGACACAAGTCCTAGCCTGGGAGAAATTCCGGATCATCGATCAGGGCAACTGCACCTATGCGCTTCAAACCTCGAGCGGGTTCAATGTGGGAATCTACCGAGACTCAGCTGGACACACCTTGCTCACCACCCGCCGCGACGGCGTATCGACATCGAACGAATTGTTCCAGCTAATAGTGTACGGCTTGGCTTCACCAGTGGTCCTGCAATGAGAGGGCTACACGCCCGCATGAGTACTATTACCCCGGCCTATAAACAAACATGAGCCGGGTTAATTCGGGGTGGGGATGCCCCACTCGGCGGCAAGCCGCGTCAGTCAAGGCCGGCCGTGTACCGGCCTTGGCCTCGGCCCGAAGTGCCAGGAAGGGATCGACGGGCCTGATTCACAATTAACAACATCTATCGGCAGATGGCCGCGCCCAAGATTTTCCGCGACAGCAGACAGCCGCTTCCCCCGTATCCGGAGTCGAGCGCCGTT
>NZ_JBDIVO010000454.1:0-3078 GCF_039794385.1 Methylocaldum sp.
ACGTCCTTGTTTTCGGCGGCGAGAAGCGACTGTTCAAATCGATCAAGGAAATCATCGACAAATACGATCCGCCGGCGGTCTTCGTCTACCAGACCTGCGTGCCGGCCATGATCGGCGACGATATCGAAGCCGTGTGCAAAGCGGCCTCGAAAAAATTCGGGAAGCCGGTCGTACCGGTCAATTCGCCCGGCTTCGTGGGTCCCAAGAACCTCGGCAACAAACTGGCGGGCGAGGCCATCCTCGACCACGTCATCGGCACCGAGGAGCCCGAACACACCACGCCTTACGACATCAACATCATCGGCGAATACAACCTTTCCGGCGAGCTGTGGCAGGTCAAGCCGCTGCTGGACGAGCTCGGCATCCGCATCCTGTGCTGCATCTCCGGCGACGCCAAATACAAGGACGTGGCCAGCTCCCACCGCGCCAGGGCGGCCATGATGGTGTGCTCGAAATCCATGATCAACATCGCCCGCAAGATGGAGGAACGCTACGAAATTCCGTTCTTCGAAGGCTCCTTCTACGGCATCGAGGATACCAGCGAGGCGCTTCGGGAAATCTCGCGCCTGCTGATCGAGCGCGGCGCGCCCGCCGAACTCATGGAACGCACCGAAGCCCTGATCGCCCGGGAGGAAGCGCGGGCGTGGGCCGCCATCGAGCCGTACAAGAAGCGCCTGACCGGCAAAAAGGTGCTGCTCATCACCGGCGGCGTGAAATCCTGGTCGGTGGTGGCCGCGCTTCAGGAAGCCGGCATGGAGATCGTCGGGACCAGCGTCAAGAAGTCGACCAAGGAAGACAAGGAGCGGATCAAGGAGATCATGGGCGAAGACGCCCACATGATCGACGACATGACGCCGCGCGAAATGTACAAGATGCTCAAGGATGCCAAGGCCGACATCATGCTGTCCGGGGGCCGTTCGCAGTTCGTCGCCCTCAAGGCCAAGATGCCGTGGCTGGACATCAACCAGGAACGCCATCACGCCTATATGGGTTACGTCGGCATGGTCGAACTGGTCAAGGAAATCGACAAGGCGCTGTACAACCCGGTCTGGGAACAGGTGCGGAAGCGCGCGCCCTGGGAAGAAGCGACGTGGGAAGAGGTGGCCGATTCCGCCATCGCCGCCGAGGCGGCTGTCTTGGCCGCGAATCCTGAACTGGCTCGCGAAAAACGCCGTTCCACTCCGGTTTGCAATTGCAAATCGGTCGCTCGCGGCGCTATCGAGGACGCCATCGTCGAGCATGGATTGAGCTCGGCGGACGCGGTGTCGGAAAAGACCCAGGCGGGAACGGGCTGCGGCAGTTGCAAAGGCAAGCTGGAAAAGATTCTCGAAACGATGGACCACTGGCACCCGGACGCAGGGAAAGCGGCGTCGCAAGCTCAGCAGGCCGCATGAGGTAACGCCATGGCCACCGTGATCACCCCGAAGAAATCCTGCTCGGTCAACCCCTTGAAGATGAGCCAGCCGATCGGCAGCGCGCTCGCTTTCATGGGGATCAAGAACTGCATGCCGCTTTTCCACGGCTCGCAGGGCTGCACCTCGTTCGGACTGGTCCTGTTCGTGCGGCATTTCAAGGAAGCGATTCCGTTGCAGACTACCGCCATGAGCGAAGTGGCGACCGTGCTCGGCGGACTCGAAAACGTGGAGCAGGCGGTCATCACGATCGCCAACCGGCAAAAGCCTTCCATTATCGGCATTTCGTCCACCGGCGTGACCGAGACCAAGGGCGACGACGTGGACGCCTATATCAAGCTGATCCGGGAGAAGCATCCCGAGCTGGACCACATCGCTCTTGTTTATGTGTCGACGCCCGATTTCAAGGACGCGTTTCAGGACGGCTGGGCCAAGACCGTGACCACGCTGGTCGAGCAACTGGTCGAACCGGTGCCGGTCGGCGGCGCGCGCCTTCCCAACCGGGTGAATCTTTTGCCGGGCGCCCATCTTACGCCCGGAGACATCGACGAACTCCGCGACGTGCTCGAAGCCTTCGGCCTTGAGGTCCTGGTCCTGCCGGACCTCTCGGGCTCCCTGGACGGCCACATCCCTGACGATTTCACGCCGACCACCCTGGGCGGCATTTCCCTGGAAGAAATCGCTAGCCTCGGACGATCCGCGCATACCATCGCGGTCGGCGAACAGATGCGCGAGGCCGCGGTCGCCCTGGAAGCCAAGACCGGGGTTCCCTACACCCTGTTCGATCGGCTCACGGGGCTCGAGCCGAACGATGCGCTAATCAGCCTGTGTGCCCGAATCAGCGGACGGCTGGTTCCGACCAAGATCCGCCGCCAGCGCGGCCAGCTGGTCGACGCCATGCTCGACGGCCATTTCCATTTCGGCGGCAAGAAAATCGCCATAGGCGCCGAGCCCGACTTGCTCTGGACCCTGAGCGAATGGGCCAGGGAACTCGGCGCCGAAACCGCCGCGGCGGTGACGACCACGGCCTCTCCGCTGCTGGAGCGAATCTCCACAGAGGAAGTCCTGATCGGCGACTTGGAAGACCTGGAAGCTCGCGGCGCCGGCTGCGATCTTCTGATGACTCACTCTCACGGGAGGCAAGCGGCGGAAAGACTGAAGATTCCGTTCTACCGCATCGGCATCCCCATGTTCGATCGACTAGGCGCCGCGCATCAGACCATCGTCGGTTATCGCGGGACCCGCAACCTCATTTTCGAGATTGCCAATATGTTCATCGCCAACGGCCATGAGCCCACGCCTGAAACCTGGTATCGACCCGAGGAGGCTGCGGAAAAACCTACTGCGCACCCCGATGACGGCGTCGCGCGGTGCTCGGACCAATCCGCCGGGAGCGGATTGGGACGTGCAGCGCACGGGGCCTCGCCCGAGCCGCAAGGATGCGGCGAGCACTCCTCATGTACCTCCACGTACACTCCGGGTCCTGTGCTCCGGGCTCCTTGTCCTCAGGGTGCTCGCGACGGTTTTTCCGCAACCTCTGAGGAGAACGAACGTGCTGGCACGGCGGCGGTTGCGGCTCATTAAGCCGGAAGCTCAATCAAACGAATCCTTTTATCGCGGAGGAAGCATGAAGGTCGCATTCTCTACCCAAGACCTACAACGGGTC
>NZ_JBDIVO010000455.1:0-3069 GCF_039794385.1 Methylocaldum sp.
CCCCCCTGGAATCGTGGTAGACGCATGGTAGACAGTACGATTCAAACAGCTTCAAAGACAGTCGGATTTATTATGTCATGTAAGCGACTGATTGCAAGCATGTTTTATGTCTCTTTCAAACTTGGTAGAGCTCGGTAAAACAGCCAAAAACAGGACTCATAATCCCTTGGTCCAAGGTTCAAGTCCTTGAGGGCCCACCAAGTAAAACAAAGGCTTGCAGCGATGCAGGCCTTTTTCATTTTGAGCGAATGCCCAATTTCTGCTCAAGACTGGACTTTCGCTCCCGCCTGATTCTAACGACCATTCTCTTTGGTTGTTCCTTATCCGATAAACGTTTAACCGAGGCTAATCCCTCACTGCTATCCCAAAGATGCTCGGAGGCGGCTGCAAGGCACCGTAAAGCTTGAGAAGCGAAGCGCCGGGCATGGTAGAGCTGTGTGATATGCCGCATATAGTGAGTCATAAGCCCTAGTTTGCGAGGCTACATCTAGATTCCCACTCGAATCAGGCGCGGAAATGCGCTCGGCACAGACCTTGCTCGGATAGTTCAGCCACGATCTTCCTCTCGAGGCTTGAAAACTGTACTTGCTCCTCGATGGCGCCAAGACCCGTTAAGGAACAACAATAAATGAAATCGTCCGTTGCGCTTATTCAGTCGACTTACTTGGAAACTCGAAAACCCTTGCTGCAATTGCTCAAGCGCCGTCTCGGTTGCAGCGATACTGCGGAGGATGTAGTCCAGGAGGCCTATTTGCGGGTTATTCAGCAAAACTCCGTCGACGAAATAGTTAATCTGCCTGCTTACCTGTTTCGTATCGCGAGCAATTTGGTGGTCGATTACGGGCGGCAGGCCGTGGCGTCGGCGCAGGCTCATCACGAGCCGCTGGAAGAAGACCTGATCTGTCCGAAACCGCTTCCCGACAAGATCACGGAAGCAGGCCAAGAGTTGGACCTCCTCGGCCAATCGATCGCTGAACTGCCTCCGCAATGCCGCCGTATCTTTCTGCTGCACAAGGTCCAGCACCTCAGTCATGCCGAAATAGCCGAGCGATTGAATATCTCCCCTCGTACTGTGGAAAAACAGGTCGGTAAAGCGTTGAAGATTCTGCGCGATAGAATGCGGACTAGATAGCGCCGACGTTCTACTGCGAAAGAATAGGGTGCGGCAAATCCCGCTCTGACGTGTCCATCCTTGATGGTGCCCAGTAAGACCAACTTGCGTTCAAACTGGCAAAGTACTTTTCAGCGTTATTTTCCCAACGAACTCGTTATCATTTGACAAGGAGGAGTTGACCGGCTGTAATCGAAAAAGCTGGCAAGTGCCACGCCAGTTCGTCGCGCAGACAACAAGATAAAAAGAGCGGTTATGCATCCAAACCCCGTGGAGACGACGATCTCCAACGAGGCGATCGAGTGGTTCTCGAAACTCCACTCCGGCCGGGTTACGCCCGAGGATCGCAATCGTTTCGAGGACTGGCGAAAGCGTAGCTCCCTGCATGCCAAGGCTTATGCGGATGTCGAAATGTTTTGGGCGCTGCTGGACGAGCCGGCCCGACGGGTCTTCGAACGAGAAGAGACTTTGGCGTCGGAACAGACGGATGCGACCCCTCTCATCCGTAAAGCTGGGCAAAGGGTCGCTAGGCGACCGGCGCGCCGTGCCTTCGTGGGCTTATCTCTGGCTGCTGCGCTTGTCATGTACCTTTGGTTGCCGGGAGCTTTTCGCTTTTGGACCAGTGATTATCATACGGAGTGGGGCGAACGGCAGGAGATTACGCTGGAGGACGGCTCCCGAGTTTCCCTCAATACCCACTCAGCCTTATCGGTCGAGTTCTCCCCGGAACGACGCGTGATCAAACTCCTGGAAGGCGAAGCTTATTTCCAGGTGAGACACGATCCAGACCGTCCCTTCATCGTCCTTACCGCTCATGGCGTGGCCAAAGTCACGGGCACCGCGTTCAACGTATACGAGCGGGATGACCGTATGACCGTCACCGTGTCCGAGGGGCGGGTGCGCGTCTACACCGAGGGGGCCGAGGATCGGGCGATAGAACTGAGCGCCGGATTGCAGGCGACCGGCAGCATCGACGGCATAGGCCCTGTTCTCCGCGTGGATGCCCGGCAGGCGTCGGCCTGGCGCGAGGGACTCTTGGTGTTCAACATGCAGCCGCTCGCCGCCGTGGTCGACGAGATAAACCGTTATTTCCCCGGCAAGATCATCATCGCCGATCCGCGCATCCGCGAGCGGGTCGTCAGTGGCGCCTTCGACCTGACCCGGCCCCGCGATATTCTTACCGCCATCGAGAAAACCTTAGGACTAAGCTCGGTAAATCTTTCCGGCGCTCTGACCTTGCTTTACCAGCCCACCCTCTGAGCTCTCAGCCGCCGCATCCGGCCGAGGGCTGGCGCACCTTCCCTCGCCGCCTGAATTCCTTTCTCACGCCTATCCCAAAGCCGTAGTCGTAGGTCGGCAATCCTTTGCCGACAAATGCACTTGCCGAACTGGGGTGTCGGGAAAGGATTCCCGACCTACTGAGGGCACTACACCAAACCTGACAACGCTCCAGCAGCACAGCGCATCCATTCCTCGGACACACCTCGCTTCAAATCGCCCTCAAAATTTTCGTCCCGGAGTACGGGGTCGGTTTTGTGTTTTCGTCAATACGGGTATCCGGGGCAAAAAACCTCGGCGACGAAAACCGATCCTGGTTGCTTGAACTCGAATCTGGAGGACGAAAACATGGCTTGGGATGAAGACGATACGACGATTTACCACGTGGTCGTCAACCATGAGGAGCAGTATTCGATTTGGCCGGAATACAAGGAAGTGCCTATAGGATGGCGAACGGTCGGCAAGAGCGGTCCGAAGCAGGAGTGTCTGGACTATATCAGGGATGTGTGGACGGACATGCGGCCTCTGAGTTTACGCAGACACATGGAGGAGGCGTCCCTTCAGGAAGCCGCGTCGGCGGGGAAGGAGGCTTGATGCGCGTGGGAATTCTCCGGTTCGGAGGATGCTCTTTCCGAGAAGGCGATACGGATGTCTCGGCCAGTGATTTCTACGCCTAATTT
>NZ_JBDIVO010000456.1:0-3069 GCF_039794385.1 Methylocaldum sp.
CGCCCCGGTCGAAAACGCCTATCCCAACCAGCTTTCCGGGGGCATGCAGCAGCGCGTGGCCATCGCCCGCGCACTGATGAACCGGCCCGACATCCTGTTGATGGACGAACCGTTCGGCGCGCTCGACGCGCAGACGCGCGAGGTGATGCACGATCTCATCCTGCATGTGTTCGCGCTGGAAAGGCCCACCATCGTGTTCGTCACCCATGACGTGGAAGAGGCGATCTATCTCGGCGACCGGGTGGTCCTGATGGCGCCCCGTCCCGGACGGATCGACTCGATCTACGAGGTTCCGCTGCCACCGGAACGCGAGCAGGACATGAAGCTATCTCCCGAATTCACCGAGCTGAAACGGGAAATCCTGTCCCGCATCCGCGCCACCTCGGGGATGCAAACCGATCGCGGAATGCTGGACAAGCTCACGGCCACCGCACAGCCGGGGGCTGCCGCATGACCACGACCGGTTCCGATGCGAGCTCTGCGGCCAAGAACGGCGGCGCTTCTTTTGTGTTCATTTTTCGATGATGAGAGGTCAAGCATGACGATCACCTTCACCCCTGACCGAATCCTCTGGGAAGAGACGGTTCCCGGCGGCAATCACTGGTCCGGCCTGCTGCGGCGCGGTTCGGCGCTGCGCCTCACCGACCTGGAGGGCGGCGCCAACGTCTCGGCGCTGTTCTACAACCAGGAGGAGAAGCTGGAACGCTACAACATGCCGGATACGCTGAAGGCCCAGCACACCGCCTTCCTCACCGCCGGCCACGTGTGCTACTCCGACATGGGCCGAGTGCTGTGCTCGATCATCCACGATTCGGTCGGCTGGCACGACACCGTGTGCGGCACCAGCGACAACGCATCGATTCTGGACAAATACGGCACCGCCACGTTTCAGACCCACCGCAACGACATGTACCGCAGCGGCCGGGACGGCCTCCTGATCGAACTCGGCAAATGGGGCCTGGGCAAGCGCGATCTGGCCGCCAACGTCAATTTCTTCAGCAAGGTGACGGCGGATGCGGACGGCGGACTTCGCTTCCATTCCGGGCACAGCCGGGCCGGCGACGTGGTCGATCTGCGCTTCGACATGAACGTGCTGGTGGTGTTTTCGACCGCACCGCACCCGCTGGACCCGAACCCGGAATACCGGCCGGCGGCGGTAAAGCTGACCGCCTGGCATGCGGGGCCCGGCGGTGAAAGCGACCTCTGCCGCACCTCGTGCGAACAGAACCGGCGCGGTTTCATCAATACCGAGCGTTTCTACGCCTGCTAGGAGGACACCCATGTTGATCGAAAGCACACTCGCTCCGGAAAACGCCGTTCTCGACGAAACATGCCCGGCCGGAGAACCGTGGACGGGGTTGGTGAAGAAAGGCCAGATCTTTCGCATCCTCGACCTGGAGGGCAACCAGGCGGTGGATACCCTGTTCTACAGCGCCGATGATCCGGAAGAGCGCTACAGTGCGGTGGATACCATACGCCGCCAGGGCAATCTGTATCTCGGCGTCGGTTCGGTGCTGTACTCCAGCGAGGGGCGGCCCATGCTGACCATCGTCGCCGACACCTGCGGCCGCCACGACACGCTGGGCGGCGCCTGCGCGGCGGAGAGCAATGCCGTGCGCTACGCTCTGGACAAGCGCCCCATGCACAGCTGCCGCGACAATTTTCTGCATGCTCTGGCGCACTGCGACTGTGCCCGTCAGCGCGCCATGACCAAGCGCGACATCACCGCCAACATCAATTTCTTCATGAACGTGCCGGTGACTCCCGAAGGCGGCCTGACCTTCGCCGACGGCATTTCGGCACCCGGCAAATATGTCGAGCTGCGCGCCGAGATGGACGTGATGGTGCTGATTTCCAACTGTCCGCAACTCAACAACCCGTGCAACGCCTACAACCCGACACCGATCCGGCTGCTGGTGTGGAACGGATGAGCGACCTCGCCGGCAGGTTTTCCATGTTGCCGAAGCACCGCGCCAGCCACGAGGCAGCCAGCCTCGGGGCATGCCATCAACCGTGATCCGATTCGCCGCGGGACGACCCGTGGCTCGCGAAAACGGCGGGACGACCCGCCCCATCCTGAAAGAGCAAGAACACCGATGTTCGACAAGGTATTGATCGCCAATCGCGGCGAGATCGCCTGCCGTATTCAACGTACCCTGCGCCGCTTAGGGATACGGAGCGTGGCGGTTTATTCGGAGGCCGACGCCCACGCCCGTCACGTGGAAGAAGCCGACGAAGCCGTCTGCATCGGCCCGCCGCCCGCCGCCGAAAGTTATCTCCGCATCGACCGCATCCTCGATGCGGCGCGAAGCAGCGGCGCGGAGGCCATCCATCCCGGTTACGGCTTCCTGAGCGAAAACGCCGCTTTCGCCGAGGCATGCGCCGAACGCGGGCTCGCCTTCATCGGCCCGACGCCGGACCAGATCCGAAGATTCGGCCTCAAGCACACGGCGCGCGAAATCGCCGAGGCGAACGGCGTTCCGCTGCTGCCCGGAACCGGACTCCTGTCCGATGTGCGGCACGCTCTGGCCGAGGCTCAACGCATCGGCTTTCCGGTGATGCTGAAAAGCACCGCGGGCGGCGGAGGGATCGGCATGCGATTGTGCCGGAGCGAATCCGAACTCGTGGATGCCTACGATTCCGTTCAGCGCCTAGGCGCCGCCAATTTCAAGGACACAGGACTCTATCTGGAAAAATTCGTCGAACGGGCCCGCCATATCGAAGTGCAAATTTTCGGCGACGGACAGGGGGGCGTTCTGCATCTCGGCGAACGGGACTGCTCGCTGCAGCGCCGCAACCAGAAGGTGGTCGAGGAAACGCCGGCGCCGGGCCTGAGCCCCGAGGTGCGGGAACTGCTTTACGCGCATGCCCTGGCCATGGGTCGCGCCGTGAATTACCGCTCGGCGGGCACGGTGGAATTCGTGTACGACGCGGCGACGGACCAATTCTATTTCCTCGAGGTCAATACCCGGCTGCAGGTGGAGCACGGCGTCACCGAAGCGGTCACCGGGGTCGATCTGGTCGAATGGATGGTGCGGCTGGCCGCGGGCGAACGGGCGTTTTTCGAGC
>NZ_JBDIVO010000457.1:0-3048 GCF_039794385.1 Methylocaldum sp.
CCGGCGCCGAGCTGCAGCGGGTGTTTGTGGGCACCGTCCCCGATTCCGCCGCGCCGTACACCCGCCGGGGCATCTACCTCGAAGCCATGGCAACGGAGACGCAGTTCTACCTGGTATTCCGCCCGCTCGATTCGCCGTAGGCGTATGCTGAAATACGGCGCGTAGCGGCATGAAGACAGCCAAGGCGTTGTTGTTCCACGACCGCTCGGCCTTTCTCGCTCTGTGGCCGAACCTTACCCGATTCGGCTCAGATCGTGCCGACGCTCCTCCGGCTCGGGCATTAGGGTCTGTCCATGCAATTTCGCCAAAGTGGCGGCGAGATTTGTCCCCAAGGCTTCGACGGCGGCGTGTTGTTTGGGATCGGTCAGCGTGCCCTCGGGCTGGAACGCTTCGTGAGCCTTGGCCACCGCCAATTGGTCGGGCAGGACGATGACACCGATGTTGCCCAGGATCGCCCGCAAGTGAACCAGGCCGCGGAGACCGCCGAAGCCTCCGGGCGAAGCCGACAGCAGGGTGGCGACCTTGTTCCGGAAAGGCGCCAGGCCATCCTCGCCGCCGACCGGCCGGGATATCCAGTCGATGGTGTTCTTGAGGAGCGGCGTAATCGAGCTGTTGTACTCGGGCGAAGCGATCAAAAGCCCCTGATGCGCCATCATCAGATGTCTGAATTTCAGGGCGTTGGCGGGAATGCCATCGCGGCTCTCCAAGTCACCGTCATAGATCGGCATCGGAAAATCGCGCAGGTCTGCCATCGTCACCTCGGCGCCGGCCCGACGGGCGCCTGCCGCGGCGATCCGCACCAGCATTTTGTTGTAGGAGCGTTCTCGCGCACTGCCGGCAAAAGCGAGAATTTTCGGTTTGGCTTCCATGGATATCTCCTCGAAATTCAACAGCGTACTTTGTTCGAAGTTCGTTTCAAAGCCGGGATCGCATCGACGGCTTTTGCTCGTCCCACGCTCGGGGATCGAAAACGGCCCCTCCCTTGACCACGCGGAAAATGCGGCGCAAATGAGTGACATCGGCCAGCGGATCGGCGTCGAGCAGCACGAAATCGGCGATTTTGCCCTGCTCCACGGTCCCCAATTCGGCGCTTCGCCCCATGACGCGAGCTCCGCCTCGCGTCGCGGCGGTCAGAATCTCCTCGGGCGACAAGCCGGCCTCGGCCATCAGCTCGAACTCCCGGTGCAGCGCCGGCCCGTGCAAGGTGCCGATATTGCCGGCATCGGTCCCGGCGGCGACGGTCACGCCGCTCTGCTGCAAACGCTTCAGATTCCAGAATGCGATATCCCGGCTGAACCAGTGGAAAGCCCAGGGCCTTTTCCAAACGGGCAGGCTAGCCAGCTCGTCGAACGTCGCGATCGCCTCGGGATCGCCGAGGCGGCGTTCGATGTCGGTCAGCCGAACCTTCCGTCCCAGCACCTCCTGATAACCCTCGTTGACGACGAGGGTGGTCACGTACACCACGTTCCGATCCTTCAGTAGCTTGATGAAGGCCTCGTCGACCCGGCGGTCCTCCACGCTGTGGGCGAGAATGTCCGCACCCGCCTGCACCGCCGCCCGTGCGGTCTCCAGTTCGGTCGCGTGCACCACGACCCGAGTGCCGGCGGCATGGCTCGCCTCGATCGCGGCCTGCACTATGGCGGTCTGAAACGCAAGACTCCGGCCCGGCAAGGGAATGAACCAGATTTTGATGAGGTCCGGCTTGCGCGCCAAAATCTCTCGCACCGTGGCGCGGCTTTCCTCGGCAGAATCGACCTTGATCAGCGCCGGATCCTCGGCCTTGAGTTCCTGCGGAAAATAAGTCGCGATCAAAGGTCCCGCCACCGCGACGCGCGGCGCCCGTTCGGTCCGCCTCGCGAGATCCCGCACCTCGAAGGTCCAGAACGGACCGCCGACGTCCACCACCGAGGTCACGCCGCTCGCCACGTATCGAGACAAGGTGTCGGGGATGCGCTGCCTGATCCCGGTGATCTCGTCCGCATAAGGGCGAACATCCCGCAGATCGATCACATCCGGACGGGTATAAAGACCGCCCGATTGAAAGAAGTGTATGTGCGCATCGATCAAGCCGGGAACGATCCATTTCCCGCTCGCGTCGATTACCCGCGCTTCGGGAGGAATCGGTATCTCGCCCCGGTTTCCCACCGCCGCAATTCGCTCGCCCTCCACCACGATTACGGCATCGGCGCGTGGCGCGCCGCCGGTTCCATCGATCAGGGTACCGCCGACAAAAGCCTTCATATCCGCTCTACTCCCGCTGGCGAACACCAGGAGCGACAAAATGATTGCCAATAACCCGTGCATGCACGGCGATCCGTATCGCTTCATCTTCCGATTCACGGACACGCGAACTATTTCTTTCGACCGCGGTTCGGACCATTCATTGCAGCGCAGCGAACGGGATTCACGCGTCTTGTGCCTTCCGCACCGGGAAAAAGAGCCTGGGAGATTTTTCGGTTTGGTGTGGCTCCCTCCTGTTGTAGGTCGGGAATACTTTCCCGACACTAACGGGCCGGCAAGCAGGTTTGTCGGCAAAGGATTGCCGACCTACAACGATTCGGGAATCTCCCGATACGGACTTAAGGCAGCAGCCACGTCAGCGGGACAAGGGCAACCAGGATCGAAACGGCCGCGGCGAACAACGGCACATAGCGCTTTGGCCTTGCCAGTTCGTTGGCTCGCAAGGCAAATACGCCGTGGAGCGTATCCATGAGTTGATCGATCAGAGCGATATTGGCCTCGATTGCCCGGGTCGCCTCCGTAAAATAGGGCTTGAGCTTGAGCTCGATGCGGCTCGGCTGAATGATGCGTTCATTGAGGAGATTCACGAATTTCCCGGTCGATTCGCGGCAGTGCGCCAATCCTGCTTGCAGATCCTGGCCGGTCGGCGGAGAAAGGTCCCGCAGCGCCGCCTGAGTCTCGTTCAACAGACTGTCGATGCGATGGGCCAAAAAACCGAGTTTGATCCGGAACACCGGCGGGCATTTTCCGGACGCGATCACACCCGCCCCAAGGCCGCGTCCCTGCCCGATCTGCTCGATCAGTTCG